>JAQXTR010000050.1 GCA_029219585.1 Clostridiales bacterium | reverse complement strand
ACCGCATTGAAGACTGCAATAGACAGTGCCGAGATTAATATTCAGACGCTCGGAAACGCAAGTGCGGATGATGCAGCGGCATATCAGGCGGCAATAAATACGGCGAAGAGCGTTTACGATGACACAACAGCATTGCAGGCAGCGGTAAACAGTGCAACAGAAGCGTTGAGGGCTGCAACAGATACGTTCAACGTAAAGAAAAATGCACCTACAGACAAGACCGCATTGAAGACTGCAATAGACAGTGCCGAGATTAATATTCAGACACTAGGAAATGCAAGTGCGGAGGATGCAGAGGTATATCGGACAGCAATAAATACGGCAAAGAGCGTTTACGATGACGCAACAGCATTGCAGGCAGCAGTAAACAGTGCAACAGAAGCGTTGAGGGCTGCAACAAATGCTTTTGACTTAAAGAAAAATGCAGGCACAGACAAATCGGCATTGAAGGCTGAAATAGACAGTGCCGAGCTTAATATTCAGACACTCGGAAATGCAAGTGCCGAGGATGCAGAGGCATATCGGTCAGCAATAGATACGGCAAAGAGCGTTTATGCGGACGAAACAGCATTGCAGGCAACAGTAAACAGTGCAACAGAAGCGTTGAGGGCTGCAACGGAAACATTTAATCAAAAGAAGAACAGTGTTGACAAGACAGAGCTTTCTAAGGCAATTGAAGCTGCAAAAGAAAATATTGCAAATGTCAAAAGGGCCGGTAAGACCGATATTGAAAAATATCAAAGCGCCATTGATGAAGCAACAGCAGTGTATAATAAGGCAGATGCAACACAGTCTGAAATTGATAATGCGTTAACAGCGTTGGCTTCGGCAACAAAAACGTTCAACAGTAAGAATAATTCATCAAGCTCAGGCGGTGGCGGCGGCAGCAGTACAAAATATTACGACGTAAAGGTTATAACAAACGACGGCGGAAGTGCCTCGGTATCACGAAATCGAGTTCCGTCCGGAAACAGTGTTACAATTACAGTTGTTCCGGAAGACGGATATGAGATTGAAGCAATTACAGTTAACGGAGAATATTTTGGTAAAGCGGAAAAATCAACAATTTCCAAGATTACGCAAAATACAGAGATAGCAGTAACATTTGCCCCGAAGTGGACTAATCCGTTTACCGATGTAACAAATTCGGATTGGTTCTATGATAATGTAATCTGGGTAACCCAAAACGGATTGATGAACGGAATAAGTGATAATACGTTCGGTCCGCAGACGGATGTTACAAGGGCTATGATGGTAACCATTCTGTATCGTGCAGAGGGCGAGCCTGCGGTAAACAAGAGCATACCGTTTGCAGATGTTGATGTAAACGCATATTACGCAAATGCGATTGTATGGGCGCAGCAGAATGGTATTGTATACGGTGTTACGGAAAATGAATTCGCACCTGACGATAACATCACCCGTGAGCAGATAGCGGCAATTATGTTTAGATATGCAAAGTACAAAGTCTACGATGTCAGTGTGGGAGAAAACACGAATATTCTTTCCTACACCGATGCGGAAAGTGTTTCCGAGTATGCAATAGCTTCCGTTCAGTATGCAGTGGGAGCAGGACTTATGGAAGGTAAATCAAATACAACCTTAAATCCACAAGATAATGCTACAAGAGCAGAAATTGCAGCAATTCTGCAAAGATTTCTTGAGACAAATAAATAAACTTGAGCCAAGCGGTAACGCTTGACGCTAAAGCCCCGTTTGAGAGTTCAAACGGGGCTTTTTGACTGAAAATTTAATACTATTTTACGTTCTTTGAAAAAACAGCAATGAGGTACGCTGCCATTTAGATGAAATTCAACAATATTAAAAAGGGGCTGCAATTTTACAGCCCCTCAATGTATCTATGTATAAATCAGAAATCAACCTCTGTATCATAGTAGCAGCACTTAAGCAGCTTTTCCATTTCCTCCTGTGTAGGAATTCTCGGATTTGAGCCTGTGCATGCGTCGCCGATTGCGTTCTTGGCGATTTCCGGAAGTCTTTCAAGGAATACATCCTCAGGAACGAAGCCCTGCTCTGTCGGATAGCTGTCCGGACCGTAGTTCTTGATGCAGTGCGGAATGTTGAGATCATCGTTCATCTTTCTGAGATATGCGATAAGAAGCTTAACCTTCTCGTCATCATCTGCGCCGCCCAGACCCATGTAGTCTGCGATTACGCCGTAACGCTTCTTAGCGGTTTCATCCTTTGCGTTGAACGCGATTACCTTCGGGAGATACATAGCGTTTGCCGCGCCGTGGATGATATGTGCGCCGTAGTCAGCGAATGCCGCGCCGGTCTTGTGCGCCATTGAGTGAACTATACCCAGGAGCGCATTTGAGAATGCCATACCCGCAAGACACTGAGCGTTGTGCATTGAATCACGCTTAGCCATATCACCATTGTAGGAATCAACAAGATCGTCCTGAATCATCTTGATCGCAAAGATTGCAAGCGGATCGGTGAAGTCACAGTTAGCTGTTGAAACATAAGCTTCAATAGCGTGTGTCATAGCGTCCATGCCTGTATGAGCAACGAGCTTCTTAGGCATTGTTTCCGCAAGATCCGGGTCAACGATTGCAACGTCCGGTGTGATTTCAAAGTCAGCGATAGGATACTTTATACCCTTCTGATAATCAGTGATGATTGAGAACGCCGTAACCTCGGTAGCGGTACCGGATGTTGAAGAAATAGCGCAGAACTTAGCCTTTTTGCGAAGCTCCGGAATACCAAATACCTTGCACATATCCTCGAATGTGATGTCGGGATATTCGTACTTGATCCACATAGCCTTAGCAGCATCAATCGGTGAGCCGCCGCCCATTGCGATGATCCAGTCCGGTTCAAACTCGAGCATCTTCTGAGCGCCCTTCATAACCGTTTCAACCGACGGATCAGGCTCAATGCCCTCTATAAGCTCAACCTCCATACCGGCTTCCTTTAAGTAATCAACAGCCCTATCCAGAAAACCGAAGCGCTTCATTGAGCCGCCGCCTACACAGATAATGGCCTTTTTGCCCTTAAAATCCTTTAACGCTTCAAGAGCGCCCTTGCCGTGATACAAATCTCTTGGTAATGTAAATCTTGCCATAACTAATTCCTCCTATTTTATTTTATATTATAGATAATAGATATTATGTTATTTTTTTAACATAATCATATTATACCACTTATTAATATAAAATGCAATAGGTTTCTAAAATATTCTTTTAAAAATTCATTAAAAATTCATAAATATTTGACACAACAAAGGCTCTGAGCCGCTTAGTGCCCGGCGCAGAGCCTTAGCTGTCATTCCTCAAACCAGAGCCGTTCAACCTTGGTGCATTTTCCCGTGGCTTCATCCACAGTGAACACGCAGGCACAAAACTGTCCCTTACCCACGGCAATTTCAAATTTCTGCGGCATTCCGGTTCTGAAGCGGTTGATTATAATAGTTTTATTCATTCCCAAAATCGAATCGGCAGGGCCGGTCATTCCGAGATCTGTTATATAGCCCGTGCCTCCGGGGAGTATTTTTGAATCTGCCGTCTGGATATGGGTATGAGTACCGAATACGGCACTCACTCTTCCGTCAAGGAAATAGCCCATTGCCATTTTCTCAGAGGTAGCTTCGGCATGAAAATCAACAAATATTACTGGCGTAATCTTTGAAAGCTTTTCAAGCTCGCGTTCTGCTGCGGCAAAAGGATTGTCGCACGGAGACATTTCAACCTGCCCCATAAGATTTATTATTCCTATTTTTACGCCGTTGGATGCCGAAAGCACCACACTTCCCGCTCCCGGCGGATTTCCCGGCCAGTTTGCCGGACGTATAACGTCGCCCTCGCCGCGCATTATAACCGAGACATCCTTAGCTCCCCATACGTGGTTTCCCATCGTAAAAGCATCAACTCCCGCGCGTTTCATTTCCTCATAGCATGAGCGTGTCATTCCGCGGCCGTGATTTGAATTTTCTCCGTTTGCAATGACGAAATCAATATTACTTTTATATTTCAGATTGTCAACAAATTTAAATAGCATATCGCGGCCTACACGGCTAACGATATCTCCGATACATAATACTCTCATAAATGTTCTCCCGGGATAAGATAAAAAAAGGAGCACGCCGGATGGGTAGAAGTGCGGCGGCCAAGTGCCTAACCGCAGTACCTTTATCGTACAGCGGGGACACAGCTGCCGGCGTCCGGCTATTGCTCCCAATTTTCGGTTTTCAGCGAAAGCGATCCGGATTACTTGGCGTAATCTACTGCTCTGGTTTCACGGATGAGACTTACCTTTATCTGACCCGGATACTCAAGCTCACTTTCTATCTTCCTTGCAATTTCTTTAGCGACAATGATCATACCGTCATCATTTATCACTTCAGGCTTAACCATAATTCTGATTTCGCGGCCCGCCTGGATTGCGAACGACTTTTCAACACCTTCAAATTCATTGGAAATTTCCTCAAGCCTCTGCAGACGCTTAATATATGTTTCAAGGTTTTCACGTCTTGCTCCCGGTCTTGCCGCCGAGATTGCGTCAGCTGCCTGTACAAGTGTTGCGATGATTGTTTGAGGCTCAACATCGCCGTGGTGAGCCATAATAGCATGTACAACGTCCTTGTTCTCGCGGAACTTCTTAGCAATGTCCGCCCCTATCGTAACATGCGAACCCTCGACCTCATGGTCAACGGCTTTACCAATGTCGTGTAAAAGACCTGCGCGCTTTGCAAGACTAACGTCACAGCCAAGCTCGCCTGCCATAACTCCTGCGAGGTATGCTACCTCAACAGAATGATTTAATACGTTCTGACCGTAGCTCGTCCTGTATCTGAGCTTACCAAGAAGCTTGATGAGCTCCGGATGCAATCCGTGAACACCGGTTGAGAACGCAGCGTTTTCGCCCTCTTGTTTTATGATGGCGTCAACTTCCTTACGAGCCTTTTCAACAGACTCCTCAATTCTTGCCGGATGAATTCTTCCGTCAACGATAAGTTTTTCCAGTGCAAGCTTTGCTACCTCACGTCTGATAGGATCAAAGCTCGATACGATAACAGCCTCCGGTGTGTCGTCAATTATAAGATCAACACCGGTCATTGTTTCAAGTGTTCTTATGTTGCGTCCTTCGCGGCCGATAATACGACCCTTCATTTCATCACTAGGCAGGTTGACAACTGAAACTGTGGTTTCTGCTACATGATCCGCCGCAACCTTCTGAATTGACATTGCGACTATGTTCTTAGCAATCTTTTCCGCATTTTCTTTTGCCTCATGCTCAATTTCTTTAACCATAACAGCGGCATCGTGTTTTGCGCTTGTTTCGATCTCCTGAACGAGAATACTTTTTGCTTCCTCTCTGGTGAGACCTGAAATTCTCTCAAGCTCCTCCGTCTGTTTCTGTTTGATTTCTGCAATTTCATGCTCTTTCTTATCCAAAGACTTTAATCTTCCGTTGAGCGACTGCTCTTTTCTTTCGAGATTATCTGTCTTTTTATCAAGTGTTTCCTCTTTCTGATTAATTCGTCTTTCCTGGCGGGAAATCTCGTTACGGCGCTCCTTAATCTCCTTGTCAAGCTCGGCGCGCAGCTTCTGATTTTCCTCCTTCACCTCGAGTAACGCTTCACGCTTCCTGTTTTCTGCGGTGCGTTCAGCTTCGGAAACTATAGCTTTAGCTTTTTCTTCGGCAGATCCGAATTGTGCTTCGGCTACCTGTTTTCTGTGTTCAATTCCTGATGCAAAACCTTTGTTATATGATAATTTAGCAAACAGCGCGCCTACGGCAGCTACCGCTAAAATCAATACAATAAGAATTATATCTATAGTTGTTATTTTAAACACCCCCATCTTAATGTGATTATAATTATATACCACACCCAACCGGAGGCATATCCATTTAAAACGGCTGCTTATATATTTAAAATTACAGCAAAGCGAATGATACGGCGTGCAGGTTTTGCCGCACTCGGCTTTTAATCTAAACAACCATTTCGGAACACCCTATATGATTGTGTGCAGCTTCATTTACTGTAACATTATCAGAAAACCTTTTTAAAGAACATCAAGCATAGTATATTTTATAATATTTTGCGTAAAATGTCAAGGTATTTTAAGAAATTACACAAATTTTTTATGCCATCTTCTGTCGGTTTTTACATTTTTTCAAATCTCATTGGCTCATGTTGTTATATACGCTTTTTTTTGTTGACACTTCTGTCCGTTTGTGATAAAATATATAGCAGATAAAGACAGGAGAGGATATACTATGCCAGGCTTTAAATACAATATTGATTTTGTTCCTGTGCCAAGGGATTTTATAGAACACATTATGCCGTCTGCGAATCCGGCGTATGTTATGGTTTATCTTTATATATTATCGCTGGGCGCGTCGGGCAGAAGCATGGATACCGCCGATATAGCCAAAAAGCTCAGCTTTATAGAAACGGATGTAGTCAATGCCATTAAATACTGGAAAAAGCAGGGGCTGCTTGCGGGCAGCGATGAAAATATTATAATCAAAAAGTCGGTTGATGAGGAGCTTTCGCCCGAAAACAATAAAAAATCAATCGACGACATTGAGGAGGCAATAAACGGCAACCAGACGCTTGCCGACCTCTGCGCAATTGCTCAGGAAATTCTGGGTAAAACCCTTTCAAATAACGATATTCAGATTCTTTATTGGTTTTATGACGGACTGGGCTTTTCGCCCGAGGTTATTACCATGCTTCTTGAATACTGTGTTTCGCTGGGCAAGCGCAATATGAAGTACATTGAAAAGGTTGCCATAACGTGGATGGAAAATAAAATCACAACAATGGACGAGGCGCAGCAGTACATAACGCGCGCTTCAAAAAGTGATGAATTTACCACCTCGCTGCGCAAGCTGTTCGGCATAACAGACAGAAATCTTTCCAAAACAGAAGCGCTGTATCTTGACACATGGCGCGATGACTATAAGATGAGCGCGGATATGGTAGGACTTGCATACGAATACTGCATTATGGCGACAAATAAGCTGTCCTTCCCTTACATCAACACCATCCTTAAGCGGTGGAATGAGCAGGGAATAAGAACCATTCCCGAGGCTGAAAAGGACCATGAGGAATACAGGCAGAACGGCGGAAATAATTCCGGCAATAACGATACTGCAATGTCGGATACGGAGGATATAAGCGAAATTGAAAAGCAGTTTATGTCCAGCTACGAACAATAATAAAATCCCCCGGGGGTGACGTATAAAACAGCATATGTCACGTCCGCACCGGGGGATTTTTTATATGTATTCAATTCAATGTTTATTCATGTTAGGTGACATCCACGCCATAGAACCGCTCTCCGAAATCATTCCTTCTCCCTGCCCCGGCTCACAGATAACTACCGGCAGGGCTTCTTCTTCAATTCTGTACCTCATAAAATTCTCCTCTCTGTTTTTATTTGATAAAGCTCAGCGCCGCGTTTACGCATCCCATAAGGAATCCCAGCACCGCGCCGAGATATACTATCATATTCAGCTCTTTTTTCATTATTCCGAATATAAGCGCTTCAAGCTCCGCGACGTCAAAGCCGGATATTCGTTCCTCAACAATTTTCTCAAGGTCAACAGCCTTCAGTATCCTGTCAAGATTACCGCCGATTATATTTTTATAAATGTTTATAATAAATTCCTTCAGTTCGTCAAGCTTATCGCCGTGATTTTCTATAATATCGCATATTCTTTTATCAGCAATGCCTTCAATACCTCTGTCAAGATATTCGCTTATATAGTCTCCCGCCTTTTCGTCTAGCATATCGTTAATCATATCCGCAATTTTATCGCGCATTTTCTCATCAAGCATAGAGCCGAACATTCCCAAAAACGTTCCCTGTATCTGCTCCCTCGCATAATCAAGCAGCGCGTCAGCTGCCCTTTCGCCGATATTCTCATTTCTTATAAACTTCTCTATCGTCGACTGCAATCCGCCCTTTATGCTGTCCTTAAGCTGCCTGACGGAAGCCTCAGACAGGAATTTGAACATAATTTCATTAACCGTTGCTCCATTATCCCTGTTTCTTTCTGCAATCGCGTCTATACTGCAGCGCAGCTTATCCGTCATATCGTCGGAAAACAGTGCGTTTTGCAGTACCTCGCTGTTTAACAGCTGATCAGCTATCGCCCTGCCCAGAGATTTTGCAATTCTGTTCTTTTCCTTGGGGATAAGTCCCGGTGTCATAGGCACGTGGAATTTTCCTATATATACCGCCTTTCTCGGATGGAACAGCATCTTTATAGCAAGATCATTTGTTATATAGCCTATTGCAGCGCCTATAAGAGGCGCCGCTGTTAATTGAATATTCATTTACTTACACTTCCCGAAAAACTCATTTGCATAATTAACCGAGGAAAGAGCGTCCTTACAGTATTTGTCCGCTCCTATCATATCGGCATATTCCTGGGTGAGAACCGCTCCGCCTACCCATACCTTCGCATCAAGTCCTGCCGCGCGGATTGCTTTTATGGTTTCCTCCATGCTTATAACCGTGGTGGTCATAAGCGCACTGAGACCGCAGAGGTGAATATCATTCTCCTTCATACAGCTTACAATATCCTCCGGCGGAACATCCTTGCCGAGATCATACACGTCAAAGCCGTAGTTTTCAAGCAGAACTCTGACTATGTTTTTACCTATGTCATGTATATCACCCTTAACCGTCGCAAGAGCTATTTTTCCTTTTGATTCCTGATTGGTTCCGCTTGATATAATTTTCTCCTTTACCGCGTCAAAGGAGTTTTTAACGGTTTCCGCGCTCATCATAAGCTGGGGCAGGAACATTCTTCCGACCTCAAACTGCTTACCGACAGCATCAAGAGCGGGAATAAGGATTCCGTTTATTATATCCATTGAATCCTTTGTTTCAAGAAGCTTTTTTGTTTCCTCATAGGATTGGTCGCGCAGTCCCTTAACTATTATATCAAACAGTCGTTCGTGCTTTTCCTCCGGCTCCGCAGCCGCCGCGTCCGCACGGATTACGGTTGTTTCGGACTTTGTTCCGGCATATGCCGCAATGTAGTCGGTGCAGTCCGTATCTATGCACGCAAGAGCGCGGTATGCCCGGTATGAGTTCATCATCGCATCCGCACAGGGATTTATTATGCACGCATCAAGCCCGTTATAGAGCGCCAAAGCAAAGAAGGTACCGTTTACTATTTCACGGCGAGGAAGTCCGAAGGAAATATTTGATACTCCGAGAACTGTTTTTATTCCCAACTCATTCTTTATCATATGCAGCGCCTTTATGGTTTCCGCGCTTTCCTTCTGCTGAGCCGAAATTGTGAGTGTGAGCGCGTCCATTACAAGATTTTTCTTTTTAATCCCGTATTTTGACGCCTCATCCGCAATTTCAGAGGCAATTCTCACTCTGTCCTCAGCCTTAGGAGGAATACCCTCCTCGTCAAGGCAGAGCCCCACAAGAACGCCGCCGTATTTCTGAACTATGGGCAGAATAGCATCCATGCTCTCCTTTTTGCCGTTTACGGAATTGACCATCGGCTTGCCGTTGTATATTCTCAGCGCTCTTTCTATCGTCACCGGATCGGAGGAATCAATCTGGAGCGGAAGATTTACGGCTGCCGAGACTGCCTTTACCGCCTTTTCCATCATTTCACATTCGTTAATTTCGGGTAGTCCCACATTTATGTCAAGTATATGCGCTCCCGCGTCCTTCTGCTTGAAAGCTTCGTTTAAAATATAATCTATATCGCCGTTTCTGAGTGCTTCCTTAAATTTTTTCTTGCCTGTAGGATTTATCCTTTCACCGATGATTACAGGACGGTTATCAAGATATACCGCCTTAGAATATGATGCTGCAACCGTGAAATCCTTTTCCTCAACCACAGGCTTAAAGCCTCCGCATTTTTGAACAAGCGCTTCTATATGCTCCGGAGTTGTTCCGCAGCAGCCGCCCAGTACGCTTGCGCCGAGCTTCGCCATTTTTTCGCTTTCCTCTGCAAACCGCCCCGGCGTTACGTTATATACCGTTTTGCCGTTCTCAATCTGAGGAAGTCCTGCGTTAGGCTGCGCCATTATAGGGATTGAGCTTATTTTTGAAAGCTCCTCTATCATTTTTCCTATCTGATCCGGTCCCAGACCGCAGTTTATACCAAGGCAGTCAACGCCAAGCCCCTCAAACATGGCAGAAATTACATGCACGTCTGCACCGGTTAAGGTCTTGAAGGTCTCGTCAAAGGTCATTGTCAGGAATACCGGAAGGCTTGTGTTTTCCTTTACCGCCAGAACCGCGGCCTTTGCCTCTAAGGTATCGGACATTGTTTCTATTATCACAAGGTCTGCTCCCGCGGTTTCGGCAGTTTTGGCAATCCTTCTGAATGCGTCGTATGCCTTGTCGAAGGACAAATCTCCTATAGGCTCCATCAGCCTGCCGGTCGGACCTATATCAAAGGCGATAAAATGAGGCTTGTCTGTTTCGCATTCGTTTATTGCCTTGCGCGCGTTTCCTATTGCGGCAGCAATGATCACATCAAGCGGTGCAGCAAGCGCATTGAATTTCAGCGGATTAGCTCCGAAGGTGTTCGTCGTTATTATATTCGCGCCCGCTTTGAGATACTCTGCATGAATACCTTTTATCATATCGGGATTTGTCATGTTAAGCAGCTCCGGAATTTCACCGCCCTTCATGCCGTATTTTTGCAGCATGGTTCCCATGCCGCCGTCAAAAAACAGAATTTCTTTTCCTAATAACTCTCGTATGCTCATATATTTCTCCTGTGACGAAAATCATTAAAACATTCCGTTTACCGCATCGACTATTCTGTTTGCGGTATCCGGGTTATTCATTGTATAAATGTGTATACCGTCTATATCGTTTGCAACAAGCTCCATTGTCTGGTTTATAACATATGCTATACCCGCCTGACGCAGCGCAACTGGATTGTCTATATACTTTGAAAGTATCTTTGTAAATGCGGACGGCATTGTAGCACCGCCGGAAAGGACGCACATTCTTTCTACCTGGCTGGCGCTTGTAAGCGGCATAAGTCCGGCTGTTATGGGAACATTAATTCCTTTCTTTACGCATTTATCACGGAAATCATAAAATGCGGTGTTATCAAAAAACATCTGCGTTACAAGGAAATCTGCACCCGCGTCAACTTTTTTCTTAAGATTGTCTATATCAGCGGATATATTTTCGCTGTCGGGATGACATTCGGGATAGCAGGCACCTCCGACACAGAAGCCCCCGAATTTTTTTATATCCTCCGTCAGCTCGGAGGCATAACGGTAGCCGTCGGGGAGAGGGAAATCCGCATCTTGGGGAATATCACCGCGCAGAGCGAGAATATTCTGTATTCCCAGTGATTTAAGCTTAACGAGCATTTCACGCACCTGGTGCTTTGTGAGCGACACGCAGGTGAGATGAGCAAGGGAGGTAACCCCCAATTCATTTTGCATATATCCCGCAAGCTCAGGAGTGAGCTTTGAGGTAGAGCCGCCCGCGCCGTAGGTGACGCTCATATAATCAACGGGGATTTTTGAAATCTCTGTTATAGTATTTTTTACCTTATCAAAATTTTCTGCCTTTTTCGGGGGGAACACCTCAAATGAAAGGACAGGCTTTTTTGATGCAAAAATATCTTTAATAAACATTATGCTTTCTTCCTTTCTGTAATAGAGAAACAGCGGAAACCGCACAGGAATTTCTATGCTCTGTCCCGCTGAAATATTCAAAAAAATGAAGCAAGCCTGTAAGCCGGGTTCTGTCGTGGACAATCATCTATCTGGTCCGCCCGTCACCGGACGGCTCAAGCCTTTTGAGGGAACAGACGGGCCGCCTTAAAGTTCCCAAAGTTGCTCCGGATGGGGTTTACACCCGCCGCATGTTACCATGAAGCGATGTGCGCTCTTACCGCACATTTTCACACTTACCCGACTTTTGCCGGGCGTTTATTTTCTGTTGCACTTTCCCTAAAGTCGCCTCCGCCTGCCGTTAGCAGGCATCCTCGCCCTGTGGAGCCCGGACTTTCCTCATGCGTTTTTGCGCACGCGATTGTCCGGCTTACTTCAATCTATAGCATTGTATCATATTCCGGCAATAAAATCAAGCCTTTTTGCAAAATTTCCGAGTGTGACGATAGGAATTAGTTCTGAGATTATAACCTTAAAATCATTGACTAAATGAAAAAATTGCGTTATTATATACATAGGGATTTACCCTATAAAATAAGCACATTTACCTTTATTATATGCCTATTTCAGAGGATTTATATAATATATAATATAGACAACAGGAGGAAGTAAAAAATGAAAAAATCAATATGCGGAGCTGATTGTGATAACTGCGGTTACGGAAAAAACAATGGCTGCAAAGGATGCGCAGAATCAAAGGGATGTCCTTTCGGCAAAAAATGCTTCATAGCCCAATACATAAGTACGGGCGGGATCGACAGCTATAATTTATTTAAAAAGAAATTAACGGAAGAGTTTAATTCGCTTGATATTCCCGGCATGCCGAAAATCAATGAGCTGTTTCCGTTAAACGGTGCATTTGTAAATTTGGAATATCCGATGCCGGGCGGAAATTCTGTTAAGCTGCTTGATGATAAGGAGATATACCTGGGTAATCAGGTTGAATGTGAGTTTCATGATGGTGAATTAATCCGGTGTTATGGATTGGTTGCCGGAATGGATTTTCTGCTGGTAAGTGAATACGGTGTCAATTGTACAGATCCGGAACTTATAATTTATAAGAAGAGATAGTGCGAATAAGGACTGCATGAAATGAAGCATCTGCCGAATCTCAATGAACAGAATAAAATGTTAAACGCGCTCAGCCTTAAAAACCTGAGCGCGCTTTCTTTATACCGTTTAAAAGAGTATTCGTAACCGCTTCCCATTCGTCCTGACCTATTTCAAGAAGATTTACATACTGTCCTGCCTTGCTAAACGAAAAATCTCTGTCATACTCATCCGAAACCGAAAGGCTGCCGTTTAAGGTGCATATGCCGTCAAGCTTAAGCTCGGCATTACCAAAGGATATTTTATCCTCCGTTACTGTTTTTCCGTATGCGTTAAAGCTTGCATCCAAGTCATTAAAAATCATCTTTGCACTCAGCATGCTTCTGCTTTCTTCAAGAGTAAAGCTGCCGTTTTTTCCGAAATATATGTCTTCAGAAAGTCTTCCGCCGCTGTTGTTATGAACCCGCCTTACTGCGTTTGCCACATCATTGTTTTTATAGCATACTATAACGTCAAACGGATTTCCCCTTCCCTCAAAGGCTGCTGTCAATGACTCTCCGGCGGAGTTTTTCAGCTCAAGCTCACGCATCGTCACTCCGTCAAGCATAAATGACAGTTCATAATCATCGGCATATTCGGCAAACATATCCTGAAGCGGCTGAAGGTCACACTTATAATCATTTGCATACCATATATAATCAGCAGCAAATTCATCAAGCAGAGTCTGTGCCGAGGCCCTGTCGATTTTCAGTGTGTATACCTTTGCTCTTTTTGTTTTGTTATCAATCGTAACTGCAGCAGAGCCGTTCTTTTTTATAGGATTTTTATAAAGGATCTGCTGAACCTCGCTTTTTAAACGCTCACCGTAAGCATCTGCAAAATCGTCTGCGCTGTATTTTCCCGTAAAAAATCCCGCAGCAATACTGCCGACAGTACATTCCTCAGGCATCGTTACTATATTCTTAAATATTGAAGCATTCCATTTTTCTGCAAAGTCCGCCACCGGAATTTCAAAGCCTCCCTTGAAAACAGGCATATTAACATAAATCCGCTCTCTGTCCTTATAGGTCTCAAGCGTCATACCGTTTTCCAGTCCTATTTCGGAAACCGTACAATTTCCGTCGCTGTTGCTCTTTACAGAAAAACTCATTCCGTTAAGGACAGCCGAATCCGAAACCGTAAAATCCGCTTCGAGCTTTCCGCCGTCGCCCAAAAAATCCTCCAAAATTTCCTTCTCGTCATCATCAAAATACCCTAGTGATTTTTCGGCATCGTTTACGGCATTGATAAGACTTAACGCGACAATCCTGTCCGGCGTTACAAAATGTCTGTAAATGCTGTACATACCTCCTGCGATTACAGCAGCTGCGGCGCATACGGCAATTATTACTGTGGTCTTCTTAGAAATCATACATTATCCTTCCGAATCATAAATAGTCCCTGAGTTCCTCTATCCTCTCCATGTTCTCTATAAAGAACGGAAAATCCTTTTTTATTCTCTCTGCACAGCGTTTGCAGAAATCATAGCGCAGCTCCGGCATATCCCGCATTTGCTGCTTCATGCCCCATGTATGCGTGAAATATTTTTCGCCGTCATTAAAAAGACGCTCAAGATTTGAAAATTCCTTTATTTCAATTCCCATTCTCTTCGCGGTCATAGACAAAAGCCGCTGCTCTGCAAACACCATGTATGTAAGAGTATCCCCTGAAGCCGTATTATCTATGAATTGCAGAGCCTCATTGATATAGTCCTCCTTCAGCGCGTTGTTCTTTATAACATAAAAAGCGCAGTTTGACGGCTTTTCGCGCCAGTCAAGGTCGGGGTGGAATATATATCCGTACTTCATTTTGAAATGATGTATATCCGGATATACATCGTTATTAATTTCCTCTTTGTGAATAACAGTCAGGTCGCCGAGGCTGTCAAAGGCTATTCTGTCCCACACTATAAAATCCGTGTCAAGCACAGCCGCCGGCGCGTTCTGCGACTTCAGGGCATAAAGCTTTCCCGCCGCCCAGAAGATTTCCGGGTTTACACTGTCGGGGATTTCATCAAGCGTTGTTTCAATGCTGTCCCAAAGCCCGCACATTCCACGGGACTCATAGAACTCCAGTCCCGTGCTGTCCGTTATCATTTTAATCGTTCCGTTCTTCTCACGCCACTTAAGTGCCGAAAGAATTGTTGTAAGGATATCAAAATCCTCTATAAAAAAGCCTCCCGCACTGTATATCCGCGGCTTGGTCCATGTTGAGTGTATTGCCTCCATATTATTGCCTCCTTATGTTTTCAATATCCGAACCGCTCAAAATCCGAGACGGTCTTAATTGAAAGAGCTACACCGTCGCCCTGCGACAAAATAGATGTTTCAAGCTGCGGGTGGCTCATAAGCGCGTCTATATATTCCTGCAGTCTGTGTATGATCGTAACCTTGCGGCGCGCAAAGTGATCATCATCTGCCGTCATGCCCTTGAACAGGATATTGTCCGATATGAGCAGACCTCCCTTTTTCAGAAGCCTTACCGCATCGTCAAGCATATACAGATAATGCGCCTTAGGACCGTCAAGGAAAATCACGTCAAAAATTTCATCCTCGTCTAGATATGCAAGATAATCCTTTGCGTCCGCTTCTATTACATTTATTATTCCCTCAAGTCCCGCCTTTTTTACATTTTCGCGCGCTGTTTTTACCATGACGGGATCATATTCAAGTGTCAATATCTGTCCGTCCTGTGCAAGACTGCGTGACATGAGTATTGAGCTGTAGCCGATTGCGCAGCCAACCTCAAGAATTTTTGCCGGTTTTACAAGCTTCGTTATAACCGAAAGAAGCCGAGCCGTTTCCGGCTCGACTATCGGGATCCTGTTTTCCTCCGCGTATTTTTCAAGACCTCTCAGAAATTCATCCTTCTGTACTGTCTTTTCACGTATATATGATGTCACATACGGTGTGACAATCGCATTCAGATCATAATCCATTATTGTTTCTTTGAGTCCTCGTTTTCCATAGCCGATGCATCAACGCTCATATTAAGATCATTTGACTCCATAGCCTTTACATGATCATCATATGTCGTTGAGAAAATATGTTCTCCGCTCTTGCTCAGGCAGAAATAATATGCGTCCGTATCCTCAGGATACAGAGCCGCTTCAATGCATGCCGCTCCGGGATTGCATATAGGTCCTATAGGCAGCCCGGCGTGAACATATGTATTATACGGTGAATCAATCTGAGTATCAGATATTGAAAGAACCGGCTTGCGCTCACCCAGTATATACTGTACCGTTGCGCAGGACTGAAGCTTCATTCCTGATTTCAGCCTGTTATAAAATACTCCGGCAACCTTAGCTCTTTCCGTATCCTCGTCTGTTTCACGCTCTACAATTGATGCCAGTGTTATTATCTGATCAACCGACATTCCCAATTCTGCAGCACGGTCGTAATAGCCTTGCATAAAGGTTTCATCAAAGGATTTAAGCATCAGATTCACTATTTCCTGTGCCGTATATGTTTCGGGGATTTTGTATGTTGCGGGGAAGAGATAACCCTCAAGCTTTCCGCTTCTGTCCGGAATATTTTCAAGGAATCTGTAATCGTACAATGACGGATCAAGCGCTTCCATAAAACCATCAGCGCCCGGCAGTCCCGCATCCGAGAGCGCCTGCTGTATCTGTCGTGCCTCATAGCCCTCCGGAATAACCACCGTTACAGTATCTCTGTCTACGGTTATAAGCTGCTGTAAAATATCTTCATAACTCATTCCGCTGCGTATTGTTATTGCACCCGGCTGATACTTGTTATCATAGCCGCCCAGCTTTGACAAGATTCTGAATGCCACCGGATATTTAATGATTCCGTTTTCCTTAAGATTATCGGCAACGACCGATGCTCCTTCACCCTCTGCCACGGTTACCGTTATGTCATTACCTATACTTATACCGTTGCTGTCGCTGAGTATTACTCCGAAGCCCACAGCGCCTGCCAGTATAATTACCGCAATAACTATTACGAATATCTTCCATGCCGCAAAGCCTGTTTCTTTAACTCTTATTCCCATAGTACTCCTCCTTATAGCTGTATTGTATATTATTTTCGGTCTTTCGTCAAGTGTTTTCAGTGATTTTACTTCTTTTGCACACAAATATCTCCGTTTATAAAGGTCATAATACATTTTGCATCAAAATGCACCGGCAGCTTATCAAATACTGCAATATCCGCATCTTTTCCGATTTGGAGACTTCCCACTCTGTCATCAATACGGCAGTTTCTTGCGGCATTGATTGTTATGGCATAAAGCGCACTTCGGGCGTTCATACCGCGGCTTACCGCAAGAGCCGCGCAAAGAGGAAGATTTTCTATTGTTATCTCCGGATGATCGGTTATTATTGCAACACTAAGCCCTCTGTCCGAAAGATTTTTATAGGTTTCAAAGGAAAGATTTTTAAGCTCGGGCTTGCTGCGGTCGGTAAGGGTAGGCCCGAGATTTACCGGAGGATTCTCGCGCTCGAGAATATCCGCTACAATATCGCCGTCTGAGCAGTGTTCTATTGTTACATCTATATCAAATTCCTTTGCAAGCCTTATCGCGCTGCATATGTCGTCAGCGCGGTGGGCATGAATCTTTACGGGGATTTCCTTGTTGATTACGGGCAGCATTGCCTCAAGCTTCATATCAAAGTCAGGACGATCGTTTTCCTCACTGTCCTCCTCATATTTTTTCAGCTCATCACCGTAATTTTTTGCCTTGATGAGAGTCTCGCGGATTATAGCAAGCGTTCCCATTCTTGTTACGGGAGTCTGCTCCTTTTCGTTGTATACGCTCTTGGGGTTTTCACCCAGAGCCATCTTCATCGCGCATGGTGCTTTTACTATCATATCATCAACGCATATTCCGGCGGTTTTCACCGCTGCAAACTGTCCGCCGATGGCATTTGCGCTGCCCGGCCCCGTTACAACGGTTGTAATTCCCGCTTTCCTTGCCTCACTGAAGGCTCTGTCCTGCGGATATATCCCGTCTATTGCTCTGAGCTGCGGGGTTATCGGATCGCTGTCCTCGTTCCCGTCCGCTCCCTCAAAGCCTGTGGAATCAGCGAAAAGTCCGACATGGCAGTGTGCGTCAATCAGTCCGGGAATTACATATCTTCCCTCTGCGTCGATTATTTCATCGGTGTCACCCTCATACGCATCACCCACAAAGCGAATCTTATCATCAAAAACAATTACACCGTTTTCATACTCAGCTCCGGCGCAGGTTATTATATGCGCATTCCTGATCATTTTCACAGCAGTCACCCCTGAAGAACATAATTAATTGCGCTTGTTGCGGCTATCGCTCCGTCCGCGGCGGCGGTTACTATCTGTCTTAAAGGAGATACACGGCAGTCGCCCGCAGCAAATATGCCCTTTACGTTTGTTGCCAGATACATATCCGTCTTTACAAATCCGCGTTCGCAAAGCTCAGCGCCGCACTTCCTTGCAACAGTGTTTTCGGGTGAAATTCCTATAGCCACTATTACACCGGCAGCCGATATAAAGCCCTTTTCTCCGGTTATTACATTTCTTGCCATCACCCTTTCAAGCCTTTGTGTACCCTCAAAGGAGTCCGCAACCATATCGGTATAAATTGTAATCTTCGGATTTTCTTTTGCTTTATCCATAAGCACCTGTGAGGCTCTGAAGCGCTTTGAACGGTTCATTATAAACACATGCTCACAGAAGCCTGCAAGGTACAGTGCGTCCTCAACAGCTGTGTTTCCTCCACCGATAACTACTGTATCCTGACCTTTAAAAAACGCTCCGTCACAGGTTGCACAGTAGCTTACACCTGCGCCTGCAAGCTCCGCCTCTCCCGGCACGCCAAGTTTTTTCGGACTTGCGCCGGTAGCGATAATTATGGTTCTTGTCTGATATTCATTCCGGCGTGTCTTTACCGTTTTAACATCACCGTCTGCACTTATAATATCGCGTACAGCCTCAGACTTTATCTCAACATTAAACTTTTCTGCGTGCTTTTCAAATTCCTCCATCAGCTTCGGACCCTCCGGAGCATTCCAAAAGCCCGGATAGTTATCCACCTCATAGGTCCTCGCGGCTTGCCCGCCGCAGGAAAGCTTTTCGAGAAGAAGCGTTTTCATTCCTCCGCGCATTGCGTATATTGCTGCACTCATGCCGGCAGCTCCGCCTCCGATTATAATTATATCATACATAGTTCGCACTCTCCGTTCGCTTTTTAACTTGCTGCCAATACTTCGGTTCTCAGCGGAACATCATATAATCAATCCCGTTTCTGCTGTAGTCCTTCTTATATATCTGCAGCTGACGTCTGAAATCCGTAATACTGTCTGCATCAAAGAATACATTTCCGTTTTCCTTGTCTGCATCTAACGGCTCTATTTCGGCAGTATAATGAGTTCGTCCTGATATTATTTCCGATTTTAAACATATAAGCCTATTTCTTGCCCACATCGGCAGCTTTTTCTCTATATCCTCATCAATTGCCTGCATTTCCTCATTTTCCATTATCAGTTATCTTTTTATGTGTTTTTTTACTCTGGGATCACGGCCATAGAAGTTCTTTCCTTCGTCACCCCTGCACAGGAAATAACAGAGCGATACAATCGAGCCTGCGCCCACGATAAGATTAAGCAGCACCCACCATCCGGTTCTGCCCAGATCATGCCAGCGTCTGCTCATTGCAGAAAGAGAAGGGGTAAGGGTAAACAAAATATAGCCTCCAAGCAGATATGTGAAAATAACATGGGCAGTACCCGTCTGAAACCTTGCCTGAATAAGCATAAGAATAAAAATGACCGCCGCATTGATAAGGGCAAAGCCCCAGAATTCCCGTCTTGTTGCGCGTCCGTTAAACTGCGCGTATTTTTTTATACATTTTATATATGAACTCATTTTAGTCTCCTTATAACCATTGATCAATACGCTCCGTAAACTTCTCCGAACCGACATCATAATTGAGATGACCGCTGTCGTAGAAGTATTCCTCTCCGAACTCATCCTCCAGATCAAGCACGTCCAGATTATATTTTCTTATTATTTTATTTGCCTCATTCTTTACATCCCTAACAAGCTGAGGCTTTTCACAGGACGGATTCCACGGCATCCATACAACACGGACTCTTATATTATTCTCATTACAGAATATAATTACATTTTCCAAAGCCTCCATGTTCTTTGAATAGTCAGAAAGAGGTTTATTGAAAAACAGCTCCTGATATTGCTCCATCTTATCCTGCAGCACCGTATCGGCAACTCTGCCATGATATATATTCTTGTTCTGATAGGTGTATGTCATCGGCGGTACGCTCTCGCCGTTTATAAGCCGTTCAAAGCAGCCGGTAATAAGGGGATAAAACCGGTCGCGCTGAAAATATGCATACGGCTGATAAAGCTCTTTGTGCCATATATAAGTCGGATTTGTCTCAAAATTATCGTACAATGTAAGATAATTAAGACCGATTACAAGCTCCGAGCCTATATTCATATATCTCTCGTTTAGAAGCTCCCACAAATCGGTCACAACTCCGTCGTCAAGACCGCAGTTTATATAGCCCGAGCTGCTTTTATCCTCCATATATGCCGATATTACCACGGAATTTCCGAAAAACACCTTGTCCCATACCTTTTCCGGATGGTCATGCTGTGTTATTTCAAAATCGTTCTTAATAAATATATTGCTGTTTACTATGAAATTATTATGACTCAGCCAAATATCCCCCGCAAATACTGCCAGCACAAGCAGCAGAAGCATCGGTATTTTTACTGCCTTTTTCATTATAGCCTCCCGTATGCCTTATCTTATAAAGCCTCTCATTATTTCGAAAAACTGTTCTGTTGTCACCGTGAACAGAAGTGTGTTAAACGCAAATGCTGCATTTACTATGAAGCATCTGAATATATATATCGGTTTTTTCATTTTTCGCTTATCCGCCTTTGTAAGCCCGAACAGATTTTCAAGCCCCAGACAAAGACCGTTGTATATCCCTCCGACAACATATGGCAGCGTAAAGCCGTGCCACATTTCCATGACAAACATCGTCGCAAAGCCTACCAGTGCCGATGCCACACGCCCCAGTCGCTTGCCGTTGAGAACAACAAAAATATGATCTCTTACCCAGTCTGATAAAGTGATGTGCCAATTACGCCAGAATATTGTAAACGATGCCGACGAAAGCGGTTTGCGGAAGTTTTCGGGAACCGTAAAGCCCATTGCCGAGCCTGTGGCTATGGCAAGATCACTGTATCCGGAAAGATCAAGATAAACCGTCAGATAGCTCAGTGCTACAATCAATATACACCAATACCAATGCAGCTCAAGGTTTAAAATACGGTTGAACAATGTTGATACAAACCACAGAACAACCATCTTTTTAAACATACCCCGTATAAATCTCTTTACATAAGAAACGAAATCATCCAAGGTGAGCTTTTTCGGATTCTCATAAACTCTTATCCAGTCACGGTATCTGAATATCGGTCCGGCTGTAAAGGTGGGGAAAAACAGCATATAATTTGCGTATGCAAGAAACGGAATTTTCATTTCCGTATAATACACAAAATACAGCGCGTCAACTGCGCGCAGCATATGATACGCTATTCCTATAAAGGTTATGAGCATGGGAAGCTGAGGAAAGAACTCATGCATTCTCCCGTAGAAAAACGGTACGGTACACAGCAGACTGAACACCGTAAACATGGTTTTTTTCAATACCTTCCGCCGCCTCAGATTGCATACAAGTATATATGTAATAAACATATATACCACGCTGAATACAAGCAGCTGCCACGAAATAAGCCCTATTACCGCAATGTTTGCAAATATCAGAACATGCGGAGCAAGGCTTTTTTTAAACAGCAGCCGGGTAATACCGGAAAACAGCAGCATTGCTCCGGTCGCAATAAGCAGCATAAATAAGGTGTCTGTTTCAAGATACCACATATACTAAATTCCCTTCGCTGTTATCCGATTTTACTGTCCACTACGGCAGCAATCTCATTTACCGTGTTCATCGGGAACAGGGTTATGTCCTTCTGAGTAATCTTTATATTGAACTCCTGCTCAATGAAATGAATTATTTCAACAGCTCCGAAGCTGTCAACAAAGCCCTCATTGAAAAGATGCACATCATTGTCAAAATCGGGATCATCTCCGATCTCAAACTGATTTTTTATAAATTCGCTTATTATTTCTGTTGTTGTCATTTTAAATACTTCCTTTCGATTAATTAAGGTATTCCTTTTTCAATGTCTGTCTGTCAATCTTCCCGCTCGGAGTATGGGGGAAATCAGACATTGAAATTATTTTCTGCGGCACCATATATGCCGGTATATATTTCTTTAACTCCATACTGAATTTACGCTGCACTATCTTCGCGTCCGTTTCGAGGAAAAGAACAATTTCCTCCTTCTCTGCGTTAAACATCGCACAGCAGCTCTTAATATCATTCATTGCCGCCGCAGCCGCCTCAATATCACCAAGCTCTATGCGGTTTCCGCGCAACTTTATCTGGCTGTCGGCGCGGCCTATAAAAATTATATTTCCGTCCTCGGCCTCATACACGAGATCCCCCGTGCGGTATATTCTGTCATGATATTTATTGTTCAGCGGATTCTGAATAAATGCCTTCTCCGTTATTTCCGGAGAGTTCCAGTAGCCCATGGCTATTCCGCTGCCGCCTATGCAAAGCTCGCCCTGCTCGCCCGGTCTGCAAAGCATGTTATTTTCATTGAGTATAATCGCTTTCATGTTGGCGCATGGGATTCCTATCGGCAGAGTTTCTCCCGCTCTGTACTCACGGTCAACAACATAGTATAAAACAATATCGGTTGACTCCGTAGGACCGTACATATTAACAAATTTACATTCGGGATACGCCCCTATCCACTCGTTAAGCTGTTTTATCGGCATAACCTCTCCCGCAAAAAGGATAAGCTTTAAAGTATCAACCTTTTTCTCACGCAATACACCGGAATTTGCAGCGCTTATCATAACGGTGGGGACCCAGAATATTACCGAGATTTTTTCCTCCCGCATAAAGTCAAAAAGCATTTCGGGATACATGAAAAGCACCTCGGGAATTATAACTGTTGTGCAGCCGAGATACAGAGTAAGAAACATATCAAATACCGAGTTGTCAAAATGAAACGCGCTCTGCATTCCTATTATGCTTTCCTTATCCGTATCAAATGTATCTGTCAGCCATTTTGTATAGTCCAGCACCGCCCTGTGTGATATTGTAACGCCCTTGGGCGTTCCGGTTGAGCCGCTTGTATACATAATGTATGCCGGGTCGAGATCGGTTGAATTTTTTATTACATTATTGATACTCTTATAATCGGCTTCGGCTTGTAAAAGCTCGTCATATACAAGTGCCTTTATTTCTATGCCTGCCGCTTCAAGCCTTTCCTTGCCCGCACCATCCGTTATAACCGCGCATGGGCAGAGATTTTTTGAAGTTGCTTCAAATCTTGCCATAGGGACATTGTAGTCCATCGGAACATAAGGACTGCCCGCAAGCATACTTCCCATAAATGAAACTATTGATTTTATGCTTTTCGGAAGATACACCATAACAGGTTTTGTTCTGCCTGTTTCAGCCCTTTTCATAAGTCCCGATGCAAGCGCGTACGCGCTTTCCTTTAAGCCGATAAAGCTTATTTTTCCGTCCTTGTCCTTAAAGGCTGTATCGTCTCCGTAGAGTTGCGCCGCTCTTAAAACAAGCTCAGCGGCGGAGGTGTAGTTTACCTTCATTGCCATGCTCCTTTATAAATCGGAAAGTGACTTCTTCAGTGTCACTCTGTCTATTTTGTCGTTTGCCGTATGCGGAAATGCCTCCATTACAACAAGCTTTCCCGGCAGCATATATTTAGGAATGTATTTTTTAAGCTCGTTATTGAATTTTCTGAGCACAAGTGCACAGCAGCTTTCTACAAATAACACTATCCTCTCATTTTCAGCGTCAAACACGGCGCATGCGCCCTTTACGCCCTCAACCGCCATCGCTGCGCATTCAATTTCTCCAAGCTCTATACGATTTCCCTTGACCTTAACCTGATTGTCCATTCTTCCGTCATACATAATAAGACCCTCGTCATTTATGTATGCAAGATCGCCTGTACGGTATATTCTTTCCTCATAGAACGGATTTGCCGGATTCTGAATAAAAGCTTTTTCGGTTAAGTCCGGTCTGTTCCAATAGCCCAGGGATACTCCCGTGCCTATAACGCAAAGCTCGCCCTGCTCATTCGTTTTTGCAATTTCATTCTTCTCGTTGAGAATTATTATCCGCATATTTTCACACGCGCGTCCTATGGGGAGAGGATCGGCATCATTAAACTCACGGTCAACAATATAATAGGTACAGACATCGCTTATTTCCGTAGGACCGTAAAGGTTTGCGTATACAGCATCCGGATGATTTTGGCGCCATATATTAAGCTGTGTGTTCGGCATAACCTCGCCGCAGAAGGCGACGGTTTTAAGCGACGGCATTTTAACCTCTGACAGTGCGCCCGAGTTTGCCACATTTATCATTACCGTCGGCACCCAAAATATTACCGTTATTTCATTATCTCTTATAAACTCCGGAAGCTTTGACGGGAACATGAACAGCGTCTCCGGAATAATATTCATTTCCGCTCCTGTCAGGAGCATTGAGTATATATCAAAAATAGAATTGTCAAAATAGAACGGTGCCTGATTGCCCAGCCTTGTATTCTCATCTATACCGAAGGTTCTCTTTACCCAGAGGGCATAGTCTACCGCTCCGCGGTGGGGAACAGTCACACCCTTAGGCTCTCCGGTCGAACCGCTTGTAAACATTATATAAATCGGGTCGGTGTCAATAACCCTGTCAAGAACCTCATAAACCGCCTTTTCGTCCGCCTCTGCTTCCGAAAGCTCACTGTAAAGATGAATATGTATCCCATTGGGAATATCCATTGTCTTTACCGTTTCCATGCCCCTCTCATCGGTTATGAGATGACCGCGGCCATCCAGCTTGTCCACGATCTTCTGTATCCTGTTTGCCGGCATATCGTAAGCTATCGGCACATACGGATTGCCCGAATACATCGCTCCCATAAACGACGCTATACAGAAACGGCTCTTAGGCAGATAAACCATTACAGGCTCCGGCATATATCCCGCCGCCGCGAAGCTTATAAGCCTTGTTCCGATTGAAAGCCCGCGGCTTCTGAGATCGTTAAAGGTGAAGCTTCCGCTCTCATCGGTTACGGCCGTTTTGTTACCATATTTCTCTGCGGCAGCGTCAAGCAGACGAACCGCGCTGTTCGGCATTATCATTTAAGCCTTTCAGCTCCTTTCACAAAACTCCTATTAAGTCATTATACATTATATCACCAACTATTTATTATGTCAACAGAAAAAGTATTATGTTATTTATATGCCGTAATCACTTTAAATTTATAATCTACATAATTTGATGTCCTGCAAGATACATAGTCCCATATATTCCGAACAGCATTGCCGAACTTAGAATAAAACCAATCTGAAGCTTCTCATTCTTTTCCGTGATTTCTGCAATTATTATATAAAAAGGAATATTAAGTGCTGCATAGCGGGCTCCGCTCATTGACCATGTTATTCCCGTATTCAGAATAAAATACGCTATAAAATATATCGTATAAACACTTCTGTGTCTATAGCAGAAAATAGCTATAATTATTGCTTCTATTGTGTATGCAGCTGTCTGAGGAATGAACAGATCCATTTTGCTTATCCAATTGCGGCCGCTGCTCAGTGTATCATTCCACATAGTCTGAAGTCCCTTACCGAAGTAGCAGGATGTATGATGCCAGAATTTCTGCTGATATTCCATAAATTTAAAAGGATTGCCTGTATAACGGTAATTTATCAGTAAATATACGAGTATACCGCAGGGAATAATTA
Source organism: Clostridiales bacterium (assembly GCA_029219585.1). GTDB lineage: Bacteria > Bacillota > Clostridia > UBA1381 > UBA1381 > Ornithomonoglobus. Next base: position 1,111 of record JAQXTR010000050.1, on the reverse strand, counting down.
AACCCCATATTCCTTGTCTTATAGATTTTGTAAAAAATTTCTTATATTTTTTTGTCTGTATAAGCAGGGAATTGGATTCTATTATTTCCATAATAAACGGTATAACTATCAGCACTCCCGCAATTCTTGACATTGCAGCAAAGAATCCGGCAATACCTGCATACATCCATTTCTTCCTGCTTATGCAATACCATGATAGAACGGTTGTAAAAAGAAAGACACTTTCACTCATCATTCCACCGAGAAAAAAAGAGAATGGGGCAACAGATAAATATATACAGGTCAATACGCCGGTACGTCTTCCGTACTCCCCGGCAACAAGCGCATATAAAAAAGGCATTGCACCACTGTATGCCAATGTTGAAACCACAAGGCATGCACAGCGCGTATCTCTTATAAATATATGAAACAAGCGTACCAGCCATGGATACAGCGGAAAGAAAACACAGTTGACAGGTTCATTTTCCTCAAGCATCCCCATATAACCATTTTCTGTAATAGATATGTATCGAAGTGCATCCCAACGACTCCATGAATTCAGTATAAAGTCAATTGTAAGCTTGTCAGGCTTCAGCATAAGAACTGCAGATATAACGCTGATAAAATATACAGCCATTCTGAATAATAGTGCTGCAAAAAAAATTTTAAGCATTGTTTCCGTTGAAACAGATATTCCCTTATGAACAGGCATTTTTAAATATTTTTGACCGACATTTATTCCCGTAACAGGAATAAACTTAAAAACAGCAAACAGTAAAGTTCCCCATATAACTATACTGAATAATATATTAAATATCATATTATTTGTCTCCTTTATATGTCAATAACATCACTGTAATATTATATCACCAAATATTTATTGTGTCAACAGCAAATGCGTTTGAGTTCACGGTTTTTGAATGAGTGAACAAATTATGAACAAATACAATTATTTACAACTTTATCCAAATACCGACAATCTAACAGGCATTTAAACTGTTTATCCGTTATGCCGCCTTTGAAGCTTTTTTCGCTTTTAAGAATATTGATGGCAATTTGGCGTAAGACATTAAAATTCTCAGCCGAATTGTCCTTTCTTGCTCTACTTTCGTCTTCTCTAAAAGCCATATCT
>JAQXTR010000049.1 GCA_029219585.1 Clostridiales bacterium | reverse complement strand
CGACCAGACCTGCCCCACGCTTTCTTTCGCTGTCGGAAAGCCCTCAATGGTTATCTCATCGCCGACTTCGAAATACTTTTCAAAAATATTTGACGCCGGGAGCCGTAAGCCGCTGCCGTATTTATCAAAGAATACCGAATTATTTATCTCCCTGCCGTGCGTATCGGTCACCGAATAATTATACACCTCGTCAAAGCCGTAGCGGAAGGTTTGAAGATAATTCCCGGTGCTGTCCTTTCCCGCTGTCACAATGAGATCCGACATCTCGGTAAAGCCGTTTCCGAAACCTCCCGTATCAACATTATAATAATACAGTGCCGAATCCGCAGTGCCTTCTCCGATGCGGCAGCCGTTCATTATATAAAGGTTTCCCAGGCGTACTATCTCCCATTTCCTATCCTCTGAAAGCTCATAGCCCCCGGATTTTGTTTCACCGTTATACCAAAACGCTCCGTCCGCAATCCCTGTAAAGCCCGTAATTTCCTCGGTGTCAGAGCTGTCGGGCGCAGCCGCGGCGCAGATCTTACCCGGAGCCTGCGCCGCCTCTGTTCTCGCCCCGCGCGGTGCGGCGCAGGGATATTCCAGAGAGGACATATTTTTCATATCCTCAAGCTCGCCCGCAGATGCGCTGCGTGTGCGGTTAAGCCCGTAGAAGCCGCGCAGCATCTTTCTTTCGCAGCCCTGCGCTCCGTATAAATCAAACTGCATATTTAAACACCCGCTTTTCCTCTGAACTGAGCAAGAGCCTTTGCGTGCGCCGTATCATACTCCTGCTTTGCCTGTGCAAGCCACGGCGTAACCGAATAGCTGCCGTCCTTATTGCGAAAGCCCGACAGCCACGGCAGAGCGCCCTCATCGCTCCGCATGAAAAAGCCCCGCTCCTTTGCGTTATTCATCGCATTCTCCGCAGCCGCCCGGTCATTATCCTCACGCGTACCTCGCACCTGCTCATACATCAGATCCGGATAATATTTCAGCTCGATATTTTTCTTTGCCATCTCCAGGGAATCAAGTGCGTGCTGATATGCGTCGTTTGCGGCATTGCGCTCATTTGTGATCCGGTTCTGCTCATCCGTTCTCTCATTTTCCGTCCGTCGCTGTTTTGCCAGACTCTCGGCGGCATACGCATCATTTACCGCCTCTGCCGCGTCGCGGTCGGCTCTGTACAGACGGTCATAATAGCTGTCGGCAAGCTCCTTGAGGTCGCTGAGATTGCCGCGCAGCCTGTCGTTTTCGGCACTGTATCTCTTATAGGCGTTCTGCTCCAGCGTCGGGATCATCGCCGCAAGCTGACGCAGATACGAATCACGGCTTGCAAGAGCCTCGCTCAGAACCGCGCCGCTTGCGCTGTGCACAGATGCGTCATTATCGTTAAGCACTCTTCTGTAAGCCGCCTCCCCCTGCTGCATATACTGCTCACGGTATGCCCGGTATGCCGGATCGTCCTCGGGGTTATAGGAGAAGCCCTCTGTGCCCAGCAGCGCGTCCACAGCCGAATCCAGCAAGCCGCCGTACTTTTTTTCATATGCCGACATAATCTCATCACTGCCCTTTATATTATTCCTTTTTTCCATATCCCTTATCGCGCTTTCAACCTTTGTCCGCGGCGCATACGCCGTGCCGTTCTCAATGTAGTCCGGCTTTATCGCAGTGCCCGCAACCGTGACATTCTTCCCGTCCCAGTCCACCATATTGCCGTATCCTCTCGATGCGGTATAATCGCGCACCCCCACGACCGACTGCGACATATCTCCGTAAATCCCCGATGATGAGGATCTTACCGACGGGGTTTTCGCCGCCGAAGCGGTTTTTGGGCCGGCAGGGAGCTTTTTTGAACCGGTGCTGCCGTCTCCGGCGGTAACCATTTTATCTGCCATCTTCACTCACCTCCTGTTGTGTCTGCACAGTGCTCCGCGCAAGCGACTGCATATCGGCAATCAGCTGCTCCTTGCCGTCAAAATTCATGTTTTTCAACGCAATAATAGCGTTTTCCGCTTTTTCTCCCGAAAGCACCCCTCCGTTCCACAGCTCCATTATCGTCTTATTGACCGTCTCGCGGGCATACGGGCTCTCACGCTGGGGAACAACGTCAATATCGAACACCAGGCTTTCTGAGTACGCCCCCGTCTCCGACCACCTTATTCTGTACATCATTGAATTGCAGAATCTTGCAAATGCTTTCTGTCCCAGCTCATCGGTAATCCTGTAGACTCTCTCCTCCGAAAAGAACTGACGCATAAGCTCCAGCATCATATACACAATCTTCTTATATGAATCATATGTATCGTTAATAACGGAGCGGGAGCGTTTTTCACCTGTCTGGCGCAGGCTTTCTATGGCTGATGCCGCCGTAACGCCTCCGGCTGTCTGTCCCTGCTGGAAGTCGCGGTTGCCGAGGATTTCTTTAAGCTCCTCCTTCTTGCTCTCCCTGTGGGACAGATAGTATTCGCTTATTGTGTTGTGGTCAATTGGCTTTATCGCCTCCGTCTCGCCCTCATAGTGCACGACGCTTCTTGATATGTCACGGAACTCCGTTTCGTTTATGCCGCCGTTTCTCTTTGCGAGGTATCTGGGCTTTGCGCCGCACATGATGTTCTCCGTTATCGCTTGGTCGAGCTTGTTTATCCCGATCTGAAGCGTTTTTCCTATGTCTATCATGCCGAAGCCGAAGGGGCAGTGATGCACCGGATACAGCGTATCAAAAACCACGGGATAGCGGCCGTGGTTATACAGACCGCCCTCATACCCCTCCATATCCTCCGTTGCCGCGATAACCGTATCACCGCACAGCTTCAGCATATGCACCGTACCGTCCGGCTTTTTATAGTAGCAGTCGGTAACGGAGGTGCGGTTTTTAAGGCGGTAGGTGCGGTCGAGGGTTTCGATGTCGGCATCACCGGAAAACAGCTCCTTAAACTGCGGATATTCACGGGAAAGCACCGAATTTTCCACTGCGGCGCGGATGAACAGAAAGCGGCTTTCCTGAATATCGGGGATATGCATATCGACATAGACGTCGAGAAGATCGATGCTCCGTATGTCGATATTCCCTGTAAAGTCGTTATAGAACACACCGTAGACGGCAGTTCCGTATTTGAGCTTGCAGCGGACATTCTCCTTGAACACACGCTTGAAATCCGATATTTCAAGCTGAGCCGGAACGATCTTTGAGAGCAGCTCCGCAGTGCCGGTGCCGTCCGGCTCACGTTCGAGAATATTTGCCGAGGGGAAGTTATCAACAAGGTCTGCGCGCGTGTTCTCAACCGCCGAAAAAATAAACGGGGTATCGCAGACCATCCTTCTCTCCACGTCCTGCATCATTCTCGTATAGCTTTCGCGGTAGAACCGCTCATTATCGCGCAGTCTCGCCACAAGCTCCTCCTTATCCGCGCGGTATTCCTTAAAGGCATCCATAGCCTGCGCTATAAGCCCCGGCTCCACTCTGCCCTTATATTCAAAAACTGACAAGTCCCTTCATCTCCTTCCGCGCCGTCTGCGCAGTCACAATCAAAGCTCTGCAATAGCCGCCTTGCCCGGCTTCATCACCGCCGCCTCGGTAAGCTCCATAATCTTCGCCTGCAGATCTCTGCTCTGCATAATCACCTCCGCAACATTTCGGGGAACCTCGACGGGTCTGTCGTACATAATCTGATACATAACCCCGTTTACGGAAACAACCGTCTCCGTATCTCCCACAACATTATGCGGCTTGGGAATAATAACCGTCACTGTATCCTTTTTAACTTTATTTGCCATTTTATATATCCTCCGTTAATTATTAATTTTGAAATATTCACTGCTGACTGTCCGTATCCAGGGGGTCAAAGCCATTCCTCCCGGGCATGACAGCCGGCCGCTGCGGCTTTATGGGATTTGCCATAAAGAAGTAGCGCATCGCGTCATAGTCATGATCCTCGCACATTGTATTGACGTCCTCTGTGTTCACCTCGTCATATGTCAGGTTGGGGATTGTTCTTAAAAAGGGCTTGCAGGTGTTAAAAATATATGCCATAGGTCTGCCCTCGTCATCAAAGGCAAAGCGGTAATGGCACTGCATCTTTCCGCTCAGGCGGTCATTCCTGCCCTTTTCAAAGAAAACGCCCTCCTCCTCAAACATACTGATTATCGTTCCGTCACGGCCTCTTGACTGATCCCATATCGCAGGATCGGCTATGCCGGTAATTGAGCAGCCCTGCTCCGCTTCATCCTCTATCTCTCGTATTTTTTTCGCAATCTCTCTGGGCTGCCATCTGAGGCCGGTATTTGGATTTTCCGTACAGCCGTAAAGCTGGCGGTAAAGATATGCCCTCCCGTCATAATCCACAGCCCACCACTGCACCGCAAAGGGACGGGAATAGCCGAAGTCGAAGCTGCGGTAGCGCCGCCAGGTGCGCGGAATGGGAAAGGGATTTATAACGTGGGTGAAAAGATGCGATTCATAGCCGTCGCTGTTGTTGCGAAACTCGGTAAACACCTGCCCCTCATAGCTGTCCCAGTCGCCGTAAAGCAGAGCCTTCTTCTGCGCCTCGGGCAGCATTGCGAGATTTGCAAGATAGTCCGGATCGTTTTCAAGCAGCGCGGCATTGTCAAACACGGACGAGGGTATAAACACCCTCGACCGGCTGACTTCAATTTTCTGTCCGTTATTGTCTGTCACATACGATTTGACGCTGTATGGCACATTCGGCTCTGAGGCGGTTATAAACCGCTGCTTTACCCAGCCGTGCCCGATACCGCCGGGGTTTGCGGTTGCGCGGATATACACGCGCAGCCCCGCCCCGTCGGCGCGGTTACGGGAAATCATGTACTCATATTCCTCCTGAGTAAAATGCGTCAGCTCGTCAAAGGCAATGTAGCTGTAGGACAGACCCTGATACTGAAGATAGCTTGTCGCGTTGGGCATAGAGCCGAAATATATCTTTGCGCCGCTTGGGAATTTCCAGTAATGCTCGGAGCCGTTGTAGCTCGCATCGGGATATGCGGCGCTGTAAATCCTGTTTGATTTTATTATCAGCTCTCTGCACTGCGGATATGTCTTACGAAAAATTATGGCCCTGTAATTGGGATTATCCACCTGGCGCAGGGCCTCGGCAATGATAGCGTCCGACTTTCCCCCGCCCGCCGCGCCGCCGTAGAGCACCTCATACTCCGGGCGGCTCATAAACTCAACCTGACGGGGCTGCGGTTGCCAGACAACATACTCCGGCATCTTTTTCATCAGGAAACTGACGCAAGCGACTCAATTCTGCACATCTTAGTCTGCTCGATAATCTTCATGAATCGGTAGCCCTTCCAGCCGACCGTTCCGCGCTGATTGAGCGGATCGCCCGTGCCGGCAGAGCCAAGAGACTTGTTGATAAGCTGAACCGTTTTGTCGCCGGCAGTACCGAAGGCGTTCTTGCCGAGAATTACGGTGCTGTAAACCGGCTTGCCGCCCACTGCACCGTCACCGGGATACACCTTCATATCAGGCTCTATAGCAGCTGCCGATATATCCTCCGATACCTGGATATATGCCGTACCGTTTGAGCCGCCGTATGTCGCAGCTACGGTATAGATCTTGTTGTTTACGCATATCTTGCCGCTGCTTGAGGGTAAATCGGCTTTTGTTACCGTTTCGGCTATATAAAGCTTTTTGCCGCTCTTGTCAGTCTTTACGACAGTAAGCTCGGGCAGGTCATGATTTACTCCGAAATTCGTGCCGCGGAACACATATGCGTCCGGGTCCTCAATGAAGCGTACACCGAAGAGTCTGCCGATTTCGCCGTCATAGAGCTGCTTTGTATCGGAATATGTATGCGGCTGTCTCCATTCCTCGTCGTTCCAGATGTTAAATACCACATCGGGATGGATGAAGGCGATGTAGTCAGTGCCGTCTGCGGGCTGAACCTTGTTGCGCTTAAGCGATGTAACCGCGCGGCGCACATCCTTTACCGTAAGCACGTCATTAAGCTCGCTTCTTGACTCTGCCGTTCCGGCATAGAACACGTTAAGCCCGGATGCAAGCTCCATAGCATCAAGCTGCTCAAAGGTCTCAAGCTGATTTTCTGTCAGAAGATCGGTGTACTTAAGCACCTCCGGTGACGGGTCGTTTGCGAAGAAATCAAGCTGATCGGTATATGAAACATAGTTTCCGAACTGCTCCGGCTCGCCCTTGATTCTTGTGATATTGACCGCAGCGCCTGTTGGAGTGATACCCTCCGTCAGCGGCTGCATCGCCTTGGGGAGCGGTGAAAGCTTATCGAAGGCATTGGTCTTTGTCTTGCCCTGCGGAATATTCACCTGCTGACCGAACCTGGTGTATTTACGCTTGGTTTTGTTCGCCTCCAGCACATATCGGTTGAGTATAGACTCCATAAGCGGAGACATTCCCGCCGAGCCTGTGCCGTTAAGATTAAGATTGGTTTCAAAATCAGTTGCCATATATGTTTCCTCCTCTGATTACGCATTTTTTCTGCTCTCGATATACTTCTTAAAATCCTCCGACGAGAGCTTTGAAGGATTCAGCGTTGCTTCTCCCGTGCCGCGGCGCGCGTACTGCGCATTCTGGGTGATCCCTGCGCGGCCTGCCGAGCCGGGAACCTTAACCATTTCCATATACGCCTCGAAGATATTTCTTCCGCTTGTGAGGGCGGATCTGAAGGTATCGTTTCTGAGAGCGGACTGAAAATCAAAGTCCGGCACGACAACCGCAAGCTTCTGCGCGTCACTCTGCCACTCTTCAACGATTCCGTCGCTGCCCGGCACGCCGCTGCCAAAGCCCGCTGTGCCGTTTGAAGCGCCGTAGGGCATGCGGACGGTATAGCCGTTATGTGCGTCATACGCCGCGCTGCCGCCGCTTTGCGGATCATAATAAGGAGTGATTGTGCCGGTCATGCCTTCCTGCTTACGCTCATTCATAAGCGCGGCAAGCTCTGCGTCAAACTCCTCCTTTGTGTTAAATACCTTAAACGGTGCTTCAGCGCCGCCCGCAGTATTTTCCTCCGGCTCATTCTGCATATCGGCAGAAACACAGCCTCTGTTCTTTTTGTCTTTTAATGCCATATTTGTGTTGCTCCTTTCCTTTTTGTGCGTTTATCATATCACATTTTTCCGTATTTTACAAGCGGGAAAAATTAGTCAACTTTTACAGAAAAATCACATTTGTGTGGAAATTTTATTTAATTTGTGGTATAATAGGAGCATTAATAGCACAAAAGGAGGATTATGATGGCAAGACAAAGAAGGATAGCCTCCCACACGGAGGTGCTGGAGTTTCTTACAGACGTTATGCGGCGTGATATTGAGGACGGCGTAAAGCTGACCGATGCCATGAGCGCCGCAGACAAGCTCCACAAATATTACATGCAGGAAAAGGACAATGAAAAGGATGTGCGTCAGACAGGAGTAGTCATACTGCCCGACATCAGAATTGAGGACAAGAAGGAGGAAGATGAAGAATGATATTACAGATACCCGCCCCGCCCGAGCTTACAGGAAACGCAGCAGAGGACGTTGCGGCGCTGAGAGAATGGTGCTGCACACTCAACAGACAGCTCAGATACATCATAGCCGCCCACGATGACGATATCCGCACCGCAGGCGCCGCCATCGGCAGCATTACGGCAAATACCGCGGAAACGAAGGAAAACGAAGTATGAAACACAGAATAAGCAGCAGTGAAAACTATACGGTGGTATCAAACAGATGCATACGCGACAAAAATCTCAGTCTTAAGGCAAAGGGACTGCACACGCTTATGATGTCACTGCCCGACGACTGGCAGTATTCGATAAAAGGTCTTGCGGCAATATGCAAGGAAAGCGAAACGGCAGTCGGCACAGCGATTAAGGAGCTGATTGACGCGGGCTACATAAGGCGCGAACGGATACAGAACAGAAAAACCGGCTTTCACGGATGGGTATACAGTATATACGAGCTGCCGCAGAGTATCGGCTCAGGCCGTGAAAAACCGAACACGGAAAATCCGAACACGGAAAATCCAAACACGGAAAATCCAAACACGGAAAATCGCGGACAAATAAATAAAGAAATACTAAATAAAGATATACTAAATAAAGATATACTAAGTAAAGACAAACAAAATACGGACGCGCTTCTGGGAAAAATACAAAATGAAAGGCTCAGAAACGCATTAAGGGAATTTCTGAAAATGCGAAAAGAGATGAAAAGGCCGTTGGGAGCAGCCGCATTTAAAATGCTGCTAAAGCATCTTTATGAAATGTCTGAGAGCGCAGATGAACGCATAGGCATAATTGAGCAGAGCGTCCGCAACAACTGGCGGGACATCTATGCCCTCAAGGACACACGCAGCTCCCCCTCTGCCGTCACATCCATGTCCCCCACCCCCGACCCCGGCGCAATAGAAACAAAATACATGGAGCGGATAGCCGTGCATTCTTCATGAAGGTCCGTGTCTTAATTGCAATTTATTTTTGTATAAATCATGTCCGAAAAATTATCGCGCTCCCCCATTGCGTACTTGAAAAAAATGTGTTATACTTATTGTATAAATGCAGAGAAAGGATACGGGATATGAAGCTGATCCATCTTTCGGATCTTCATCTTGGGAAGCGAGTCAACGATTTTTCCATGCTTGAGGACCAGGAATATATACTGAAACAAATTATAAACATCATAGATGAGCAGCGCCCTGACGCAGTGATAATTGCCGGAGATGTGTATGACAAGCCCGTGCCGGCAGCGGATGCGGTAAGTCTATTTGACGATTTCCTTGTAAGGCTGTCAAAGCGGAGGATTGCGGTTTTTGTAATAAGCGGCAACCATGACAGTGCCGAGCGCATAGCCTTCGGCGGAAGGCTGATGACGGGCAGCGGAATTTATATGTCCCCCGTCTACAGCAGAGAGATACGTCCCGTAACGCTCAGGGATGAATACGGCGAGGTGAACTTCTATATGCTGCCGTTTATAAAACCGATTCATGTAAGGCTTGAGCTGCCGGACAGGGAGATTTTAAGCTATTCGGATGCGGTTGAGGCAGCGATAGGAGAAATGAATACAGACCCCTCAAAGCGCAGCGTAATAATAACACATCAGTTTGTAAGCGGTGCATCGCGCTGTGAATCCGAGGACATCTGTGTCGGGGGGACAGATAATGTTGACGCGTCGGTGTTTGACGCCTTTGACTATGCAGCATTGGGACATCTTCACAGACCGCAGAGCGTGAAGCGCGAAACGATCCGATACTGCGGCACACCGCTTAAATATTCATTTTCCGAAAGCGGTGATGAAAAGTCGGTTACGGTGGTTGAAATGAAGGAAAAGGGCAGCACGGAAATTTTCACCGTCCCCCTTATCCCCCTTCACGATATGCGCCGTCTGCGCGGCAGCTATGACGAGCTGACGCTTAAGGCGAATTATGAGAACACGGCGGTTGATGATTATCTGCACATAACCCTCACCGACGAAAACGATATTCCCGACGCTGCGGCAAAGCTTCAGGTAATCTATAAAAACCTGATGCGTGTTGATTACGACAACGCGCGGACACGCAGCAGCGAGATAATAACGGGCGCTGACGACATAAAAGAAAAATCACCGCTTGAGCTGTTCTGCGAATTTTACAGCAGGCAAAACAATCAGTCAATGACAGAGGAACAGAAAAAATACATTTCAAGGCTGATAGAGGATGTATGGGAGGAAACGCTATGAGACCCATAAAGCTTACAATAAGCGCCTTCGGACCTTACGCAGACAAGACGGAATTTGACCTTGACCGTTTCGGACAAAGCGGTCTGTACCTTATAACGGGAGATACGGGCGCCGGAAAAACCACGATTTTTGATGCTGTAACATACGCGCTCTACGGCGAGGCAAGCGGAGATGTGAGAAACGCGCGGATGCTGCGCAGCAAATACGCAAAGGATACAGTCCCGACCTATGCCGAGCTTGAATTTGAATGTATGGGCAAGCGTTACCGCGTAAGGCGCAGTCCGGAATATATGCGCGCTAAAAAGAACGGCAGCGGACTTACAAAGGAAACGGCAAAGGCGGAGCTTATATTCCCCGACAGCCGCAGACCGCTTGTAAAATCTGCGGAGGTAACAAGCGCAATAGTTGAAATAACAGGCATAAACCGCAGTCAGTTCCGTCAGATTTCAATGCTGGCGCAGGGTGAATTTCAGCAGCTGCTGCTTGCGGGGACAGAGGACAGGCAGAAAATTTTCCGCCGTATCTTTAACACGCGGCTCTACAATGTATTGCAGGACAGGCTCAAGGAGGAAGCCTCCGCTATAAAGCGTGAGCTTGACGGCTATATGCTCCGCCGCAGCGGATATATAAACGGTATCGTCTGCAGGAGCGGCGATGCTGCGGAATCTGATGCGCAGAAGGCAAAAAACGGTGAGATGACAACCCCGGAAATCATTGCGCTTATTGAACGCATAACGGCGCAGGACGAAGCGGAGGGTGCGGAGCTTGAGAGAAAATTAAAGGATATTGAGGACAAGCTCACATCGGTGAATGAACGTCTGGGAAAGGCTGCGGAGCGTGAAAAAAGCAGGCAAAGCCTGGCAAGGGCTGCCGCAGAGCTTGAAAAGGCACAGAAAAACACAGCCGTACTTCAGGAGGCGGCAGAGAAAGCGGAGACAGCGCTGAGAGAAAGGGACACTCTTTCCGAAAGAATCACAACAATAAAAAACGAGCTTGCGGGATATGAGCAGCTTGAGAGGGACACAAAAGCTCTCAATGCTCTTAATAATGAATCGGCACAGCTTAAATCGGAATGCTCCGCACTTTCTGACAGGCACGGACAGCTTAAAAGGGACATTGAAACGGGCAGACAGGAACGTGATAGGTTAAAGAATGCCGCCGTAGAGCTTGAAAAGCACAGACAGGCAGAGAAGCTGCAAAGGACAAAATCGGAGGAGCTCAAAGCCCTGAGTGCAAGCCTTACCGCACTTTCAAGGCTTAAGAAGCAATGTGATAAGGCAGCGGCGGACTATGCGCGCGCACGAACAGAGGCGGCAGAGGCAAACGACAGATATATGCGCCTAAATACCGCATACCTTGATAATCAGGCAGGGCTTCTCGCCGACTCCCTCCTCCCCGGCAAGCCGTGTCCCGTATGCGGCTCGACCGCGCATCCGCAGCCCGCGCAGAAAACAGAGCATGCACCTTCAAAGGAGGAGCTTGATGCGGCGCAGAAGGATAATGAGGACGCACAGGCAGAGCAGAGTAAAAGGAGTGCTGCGGCAAGCAGACTGAACGGACGGTACGAAACAGAGGAAAACTCCGTAATCTCCGCCGCATCGTCGTTTTTCGGCGTACTTGAAATATCCGAAATCAAGCTGCGCATTGCCGACGCAGCCGAAGCGCTTGAAAAGGAGCTTACAGCGCTTGAAGCGGCAATCATGTCGGCAGAGCGTGACGCGTCAGAGCTTGCCGCGCTTGAGGAAAAGCTGCCCGAGGCGGAAAAGGAGCTTGAGCGCTGCGGCGCTCTCATAAGAGAAAAGGAGCTTGCAGCGGCACAAAAGGCAGCAAATGCGGCATCACTTGACGAGGCTGTACGCAAAAGCCGCGCATCTCTCACCTTCGGCGGAATCGGCGAGGCAGAGGATGAAATAAGCCGCTGCGAATCGGAAATAAAAAGGCTTCAGACTGCGCATGATAATGCACAGAGGGCGTTTGAGGAGAGCAAAGCGGAGAGTGTTTCTCTGCAAGGGCAGATAAAGGCTCTTTCCGAAGGTCTCAAAGGCGGCGAGGATACAGACATATCGGCTCTTGAGGCGGAAAAGAAGGAGCTCAGCGCCGAAAAAGCGGCCGGGAACGTGCAGCGGGACGCGGTTAATATACGTCTTGGAGCAAACAGAACGGCGCTTGAGAATATAGCAAAGCTTAACGGCGAGATTTCAAGGCTTGAGGAAAAATATATATGGCTCAAAGCGCTTGACGATACCGCCCGCGGAAATCTTGCGGGCAAGGAGAAAATCGAGCTGGAAACGTATATTCAGATGACATACTTTGACCGTATAATCGCGCGTGCAAACGTGCGGCTTATGAGGATGACGGGAGGTCAATATGAGCTGATGCGGCGGCGCACGGCGGAAAACAATAAAAGTCAGAGCGGACTGGAGCTTGATGTCACAGATCATGCCAACGGCACGCACAGGAGCGTCAAAACGCTTTCGGGAGGCGAATCCTTTAAGGCGTCGCTGTCGCTTGCTCTGGGGCTTTCCGACGAGATACAAAGAAGCTCCGGAGGCATACAGCCGGGAGCGATGTTTGTTGACGAGGGCTTCGGCTCACTTGATGATGAATCGCTTAATCAGGCGGTTAAAACGCTCACGGAGCTTTCGGACAGTCACCGTATTATCGGGATAATATCCCATGTTGACGAGCTGAAGCAGAGGATTGAGCGTCAGATAGTTGTACGAAAATCAAAGACCGGCGGAAGCCGGGCAGAGATAATAATATAAGGAGATGAAAGAAAATGAATGCAGAATTACAGGAAATGATAGACTTATTCCGTGAAAAAACGGAGCAGTTTGCAAAGGGCGAAATAAGTGTCAAGGATTACAAGGGCTTTTCCGGCGCATACGGCAGCTATGCCCAGAGGGGTGCACAAAGCAGTATGCTGCGGCTGCGCATAACGGGCGGCAGGCTCTCAAAGGACGGGCTGAAAAGCATAATCGGCATATGCAGAAAATACGGCATTGAAAAAATCCATACCACGACCTGCGAGACGATACAGCTGCACGATATACCGCTTGACAGGATAGCCGACGTAATGTACGACGCAATCGAGAGCGGCTTCTATACCTTAGGAGGCGGCGGAGATTTTCCCAGAAACATTATGGTTTCTCCCCTGTCCGGTGTTGAAAAGGGCGAGAACTTTGACGTATCACCCTACGCTGACAAGGCAGCCGAATATCTTTTGTCACAGCTTTATAAGGTAAAGCTTCCGAGAAAGCTTAAGGTATGCTTTTCAAACTCACCCGAAAACGCGGTTCATGCCACCTTCCGCGACTTAGGCTTCGTGTCGCGTCCCGACGGCCTCTTTGACGTATATGCCGCCGGAGGTATGGGAAACAATCCGAAAATGGGCGTTAAGGTTGCAGAGGCGGTAAGCGGCAGCAAAATTTTATATTATATAAAGGCTATGATAGCTCTTTTCTGCAAATACGGCAATTACGATAACCGCGCAAAGGCACGCACACGCTATATGCAGGACGTCCTGGGCGACAGGCTTGCAGCCGAGTTTAACGCACGGCTTGATGAGGCAGAGGCAGAGGGCGGACTTGATATTGAGATCTGTGCCGAGGAAAATAAGAAGCCCGGAAAAACAGCCGGCATTTCGCACCGCCGCCTGATTGAGCAGAAGCAGGACGGACTGTATGCGGTAAAGTTCCATCCCATATGCGGAGTAACGAACCCGGATACGCTTGAAAAAATCTATGATACAATAAAGGATATGCCGCAGGTGAGCCTGAGAATTTCGCCTGATGAAACAATATATATCATCAACTGTGACGGCAGTGAAGCGGAACAGGTGCTTACGGCCACCGAGGGCGGCGCGGAAAGCGATATTGAAGAATCGGTTGCATGCATAGGCGCATCGGTGTGCCAGCAGGGACTGAGGGATTCACAGGAGCTTCTTGCCCAAATCCTAAAAGCGGTAAAGCCGTACGGCTTCCCGCCCAACGCTCTTCCGAAGCTCCATATAAGCGGATGTCCGTCCTCATGCGGCACTCACCAGATCGGCAGCATCGGTTTTCACGGCAAGGGCAAGGTCATTGACAAGAAGATGTATCCGGCATTCAGCGTTCATGTCGGCGGCTGTGACCTGCAGGGACAGGAGCGGTTCGGCGACGAGCTTGGGGTAATCCTCACCGAGGACATTCCGAAGCTTATGGTTGAGCTTGGAAAAGCGGCGACAGAATCAGATGTGGACTATCATGAATTTATAAAGGCTTATCTTGAGAAAAACGGCTGAGCATTGATAACAAAATATCCTCCTTTTTCATACTATAGAGTATCACAATGAAAAAGGAGGAATTTTTATGTCAGAAAACGGCTGCTGCGACAGCAGTAAAACACCCTTCTGCGGCTGCATAGGCTACGGATATGTGCCTGTGCAGGAGCTTAGGGAGGTATATGATCCGGAAATCGCCTTGATGCGCGGAAGTATGTTTCCGGAGCTGGATATTAATATAAATGAATACGGCAAAATATGCAAAATGCGCGGAGGTGTGATGTATGACTAAACAGGAAAAGCTGTTCAATATACAGAAATACAACTTTGCGGCATATGATCTGCTGCTCTATCTTGACACCCATGCAGATGACAAAAAAGCGTTCAAGCTGTTCAGTGAGCTTGTGATGAAGCTTAAAGCCCTTAAAAAGGAGTATGAGCGGGAATACGGCCCTCTCACCCCATACAGTGCAGCGGAGCAGGGCGCGTTTACATGGCTGGATTCACCGTGGCCATGGGAAAAGGAGGCGAACAAATAATGTTTCAGTACAATAAATTTCTTCAATTCCCCATAAACATCAAGCATAAGAACCCCCGTCTTGCAAATATTGTTGCAACTCAGTACGGCGGTCCTTATGCCGTTTGCTTAAGAACATTTAAAAAAACTGGCATAATAAAAGCACCTGCCGTACTGTGACAGATGCTTATAAAGTTATTCATTTCCAAGCATATTCAAATAATATATGCTGTTATTCTGCCGATATGTCGCCTGAATATACAATGCCGAAGCGTTCTCTTATGTATGCCTCGATAACATCGGCAGTACCCGAAACGCCGAGCTTGCTTGAGTTTATCGAAATGTCATAGCCTCTTGAATCGCCCCAGTGCAGGTCACAGTGATAGTTATGGTAGGACTTGCGCTTTTTGTCCTTTGTCTTTATCAGGCTCTGTGCCTCACTCTGAGAAAGATGATACTTTTCGCAGACACGCTCAACCTTCTTGTCATAATCACCCAGTATGAACACCGTCACAAGTCCGGGATGTCCCTTTAATACAGCCTCCGAGCAGCGTCCGACAATAACAAAGGATTCGCCGGCTTCCGCCTTTTCGCGCATAAAATCGAACTGCATTTCGCTTATTACATCCTCCGGCGAATTGCTGAAGCCTCTTACTGTTCTTGAAAACAGTCTTGACTTGGGCACCTCGTCAAATTTCTTAAGCGTATCGGCATTGCCGCTCTTTTTCTGAGCGATAAGATCGAGAATATTATGGTCATAAAAGCCTATTTTAAATCTTCCCGCCAGCTCCTCCGCAACCGCATAGCCGCCGCTGCCGAACTCACGGCTCACGGAAATAATGAGTTGTTTTTCCATAGTAAATCAAGCTCCTTTCATTAACAGTATCTTACAAATATAAACAGCATTGAAACCACAAGCACAATCGCCGTAGCCGGAGCCGCAGCCATGCAGTACTGCTTCCAGCCCATCGGACGGCCTGCCTTTGCGCATACCGAGGTACCCACAACATTTGCCGACGCGCCGATGGGAGTCGCACTTCCTCCGACATCCGTACCCATTGAAAGCGCCCACGCAAGCGTATTGAGCTGCGCGCCCGATGCAAGCCCCTGAATAACGGGAACCATTGTGGCGGCAAATGGGATATTATCAACAAAAGCGCTTGCAACCGCCGATACCCAGAGTATGATCGCAACCATTGCATACAGATTACCTCCGCTGACCTTACCGATAAAGCCCGCAATGGCATTAAGCACACCTGTCTGCTCAAGACCGCCCACGACCACAAACAGTCCCACAAAGAACAGAGCCGTTTTGTAGTCCACTCTTTTAAGCACCTCAGGGATATGCCGTCCCGCCGCTGCCAGCGTTACGATTGATATGAACACGCCTATGGCTGCAACGGTGAGATGTGTGCTTGCGTGCGTAACAAGGAGCACTACCGCACACAGGAATATGCACGAGCTTATAATAAAGCCCTTCTTATCCTTTACCGCGTCCTTAGGATCGGGATATGCCGAGGGGTCAACCTCCCCCTCCTTCTTCCGCAGCTCTCCGCGGAACACGAAATAGAAATAGAAGATAACAAGCACCATGGAAATTCCCGCCATAGCGCCGGTATTTGTAAGGAAATCAAAGAAGGAATAGCCCATTGATGTTCCTATTATTATATTTGGAGGATCGCCGCACATCGTAGCGGAGCCGCCGAGATTTGCGCAGAATATTTCGGCAAGTATCATCGGCACGGGATTAAACTTCAGCAGTCTTGACAGTTCAATCGTTACCGCCGCAAGGAACAGGATAACCGTAATCGAGTCGATAAACATCGCAAGCACGCCCGACATTATCATAAATGTTATAAAAATAGGCACTGTCCGATAATGAACAAGCTTTGCGATCCTCAGGCAGAGCCACCTAAAAAATCCTACTCTTGCCATACCCTCAACCATTATCATCATTCCGACGATAAATATAATCGTAGCCCAGTTTATTCCCGAGCTTTCCTCCGCCTCTGTACTGTACCAGAAGCCTGCTGTAAAAATACTTCTGACATTAAGCGTTTCCATAATCGCCGAGCCGCTGTGCATGATCAGTCCGAATACAACAATCAGCGTAAGCGCGCCGCAGCCGAGAGTCACATAATGTCTTTCAATCTTGTCTGAAATGATCAGAATGAACATTGCGACAAAGATAATAATGGCAGCCGTCTGTGCCAACATAACCACTTCCTTTTAATTATTCTGTACGGAGCTTTCCGCACAGTTTCCTATTATAGCACACCTTCTGCGGATTTGCAAGATATTACGCATTATTTTTACAAAATCCGCCTCACGGTTTTTGAACGATTGAACAAATTATGAACAAATCCGGTTGTTTACAGCTTCATCCAAATATCATCAATATACAATTTGACATCATTGTACATTGTTGACAAATTTCATGTGGTGTGGTATAATAAAGCAGAGGTGAAAAACATGAAAATAATAAACAAAATATTATCAACAATTGTCGGAATTACAATGCTTGCCAATAGTTTATTGGTGTCAGGATCTGATATAGTTCTTCAGAATGCCTATGCATCGGGATCGTATGAAAACATTATCGCAGAAGTATTGCAGATAGATTCATATATATCCTCAGGGCTTTATCTGGAAGCTATAGAACTTTGTAATAAAACCTTATCAACCAGAAACATTTCTGATTCTGACAAGGCTATCCTGACTGCTGATAAAGAAAAGGCGGAAAATGCTTATAATGCTTATTTGGCTTCGCTTAATACGGTTTCTTATGCGAACATCGCAAATGAAGTGAACCGGATTAATAGCTACATTAGCAGAGGACTGTATCTTGAAGCAATATCATTGTGTAATTCAACACTCAGCAATTATACATTGTCACCGGACGACATTAATTTGCTAAACAATTTAAAAAACAGTTCAGAAAGCAGATATAATGCTTATTTGAGTTCTTCTAAGACGAGCAAGGGAAACAGTTCTTCAAGCAGTCAGAATGTTTCATACACCGTTTACCGCACAAAAACAGGAAGCAAATATCACAGCAATGGGTGCAGATATCTATCAAGGAGCAAAATTGCTATATCAAAATCCGATGCGATAGCAATAGGTCTGACACCGTGCAGCGTTTGTAAACCATAATTAAAGTTAAACAAGATATGCCGGAACTGCTTCACTCCGGCATTTCGTTTGAATTATAATCATTTTCACTTATAAAAAACAAGAAATTCATGTTATTGGCAGTAATATGCGGCGCAACATCATATGCAAAAGTAGAAATGTTTGGAATAAGCAAAAAGGAGCAGACTATGACAGAAATAATCTTATTAATATTATCGATAATATCCGCAGCAGGGATTATAACATCCGTTATCATGATGCTTTCGCACAGGGGCGGCGGCGCGGACACTGAGGCAGTCCGGCGCGAAATCAGCCATGAGATGCAGGGCTTTGCGGCAATGATAACGGATAATCAGCGCAGCATAGGTCAGATGCAGGCAGAGCGTCTTGAGGACATGAACCGCACCGCAGCAGACACCCGCGCATCGGTGGACCGTCAGCTGACGGCGATACGCTCTGAAATAAACGGCCGACTTGAGAGGATGAGGGACGAATCGGACAGAGCGCTTGAAAAGATCAGAACGGACAATGTAACGAGTCTGGAACGGCTTCGGCGCGACAACTCCGAGCAGCTTTCGGAGATGAGAAAAACGGTGGATGAAAAGCTTCAGGAAACACTTGAAGCACGAATTACCAAATCCTTTCAGCTTGTAAACGACAGACTTGAGCAGGTATACAAGGGACTGGGCGAGATGCAAGGGCTTGCCCGCGGTGTGGGCGATCTGAAAAAGGTACTGACGAACGTAAAGGCGCGCGGAATTATGGGAGAAATACAGCTTGGGGCAATACTTGAGCAGATAATGGCGCCGGAGCAGTACGCGGAAAATGTGGCGACTGTTCCGGGCAGTAAGAATGTTGTGGAATTTGCGGTAAGGCTGCCGGACAGACAGGGCAATACCACATGGCTTCCGATAGATTCCAAATTCCCCGGCGATACCTATGCCGCCCTCACGGACGCGTATGAAAGCGGAGATAAGGCGGCGGCGGACGCGGCGGCAAAGCAGCTGCGCACACGCATTCTCGCAGAGGCAAGGGACATACACGAAAAATACGTATCACCTCCCCACACAACCGATTTTGCAATCATGTTTCTCCCCTTTGAGGGACTTTACGCCGAGGTCGTAAACCGCGGACTTATGGAGGAGCTGCAAAACAGCTATAAAATCACGGTCGCAGGACCGTCCACCATGGCTGCAATGCTCAATTCCATAAGCATGGGCTTCAAAACCCTCGCCATAGAAAAACGCTCATCGGAGGTATGGCAGATTCTGGGTGCGGTAAAAACAGAATTCGGCAAATTCGAATCGGTGCTAACCTCCGCACAGAACCGAATCAACCAGGCAAATGCGGAGCTTGACAAGCTTGTGGGCGTTAGAACGAGAGCGATAAACCGCAGGCTTAGAACGGTTGAGCAGCCGAATGAGGGCAGCACCGGGCTTCTTGTCACCGACGGCGGCTTTGAGGAAGAGCTGTTATGATTTAGCGGTTTAAAGTGCGGGCTCTTGCGAAATAATAATACATATAAGTGACAGGAGGAATAAATATGACTGCTGAGGAATTATTAAAGGAAGCGGCTGATTATCAGCAGCACATAATTGAGATGAGACGGTATCTGCATATGCATCCGGGAACGGGCTTTGATATAGCAGATACGGTAGAGTATGTAAAAAAGGAGCTTTCGGCAATAGGGTGTGAGCCGAAGCAATGCGGCAGAGCCGGAGTAACCGCACTTATAGGCGGCAGACGTCCGGGACGTGTTTTTATGCTGCGCGCGGACATGGACGCATTAGCGATAAGGGAGGAATCCGGGGTGGATTTCAGCTCCGAAAACGGAAGGATGCACGCCTGCGGACATGATATGCACACGGCAATGCTGCTGGGGGCGGCAAAGCTTTTAAAGTCGCACGAGGACGAAATATGCGGAACTGTCAAGCTGATGTTTCAGCCCGCGGAGGAAATTTTTGAAGGCTCTTCTGACATGATCGGCGCAGGAGTATTGAAAAATCCCGACACTGACGCCGCACTTATGATTCATGTTATGGCAGGAATGCCGTTTGAGCCGGGCACGGTAATTGTATCCTCCCCCGGTGTCAGCGCGCCTGCGGCGGACTATTTTGAAATCAGGGTTCAGGGCACGGGATGCCACGGCTCAATGCCCAATACGGGTGTTGACCCCATCACTGCGGCGGCACACATCCTGCTTGCGCTTCAGGAAATCAATGCGCGGGAGCTGGCTCTGGGCGAGCGCGCGGTCCTGACAATCGGCACTTTTAATGCAGGAACGGCAGCAAATGCAATTCCCGATTCAGCCGCAATGGGCGGAAGCATACGCACCTTTGACGAGGATGTGCGCCGATACCTAAAGGAACGCATAACCGACATTGCGCAGCTTACCGCCAAGGCATTCCGCGCCGAGGCTGAGGTTACGTTCGGGAGCGGATGTCCTACTCTTATAAATGACGGCGAGCTGTCCGCGGCGGTTGAGGGCTATATGAAGGAGCTTTTGGGCAGCGGCGCGTATACAGCTGCACAGCTAAGCGCCGGCTCATCAGGCTCCTCAAAAACGGCAGGGTCAGAGGATTTTGCCTATATAAGTCAGAAGGTTCCGTCCGTTATGCTTGCCCTTGCCGCGGGACAGCCTGAAAAGGGCTGTAAATATCCGCAGCACCATCCGAAGGTAAAATTTGACGAAGCCGCCCTATCAGCGGGCAGCGCCGTTTATGCCTATTCGGCAATGAGATGGCTTGAGGAGCATGACCGCTGAAAAAATCTGTAATAATACATTTTGTCCGCAGCATACAAATAAATTACCAAAAAACGAAATGCCGGTGATAATATGATATTGAAATTCAGAAAGTCATTGTTTTTCCTCCTTGTTCCCCTTATGGGAGCGGCGGCGGTCTTTTCTGTCCTGCACAGATCGGCGCCGTCGTTCTCCGGCGGGGAACGACGTACTATAGTCCTTGATGCAGGACACGGCGCGCCCGGCTAATGCTTTAAAATTTCCAGTGTATTTCTATTTCTCTTGTGTTTGTTTCAGAATTTGTCTTTCCCACATAAACTCCTTCTATCATTTCCTGTACCAGCTCAAAGCATAAGCCTTCAACATTTCGATACCTTTGCAGTATTTCTTCCCTGCTGCGGCTTTTATTGCACTTATCGTTCAATCCTGCGATTTTTTCATCAAGTAATTTCAGACGTTCCTCCATCTGTCTCAGCTCCGCGTTAAAGGAATCGTTTAACAGCTTAAACTGCTCATCGTCAAGCAGACCGTTAAGCTTATCCTTGTAAAGCTGTACCGAGCTGTTTTTAAGCTTTGTCATCCGAGTGTCGAGCTGTCTTTTTTCGGTTTCGGCGGCTACGAGGACGCTTTCGGCTGTACTCGTTTTCTGCAGCTTAATCTGTTGCGGATTGAAATA
Source organism: Clostridiales bacterium (assembly GCA_029219585.1). GTDB lineage: Bacteria > Bacillota > Clostridia > UBA1381 > UBA1381 > Ornithomonoglobus. The sequence goes on along the minus strand of JAQXTR010000049.1, from coordinate 14,937 downwards.
ATTATCAATAAGCTTCTGCAGCTCCTTTAAAATTACCGCCTCAATATCCGCCTGACGCACACTGTTTATATTATCACAAATGCCGCTGCTGTTTTTAACCGTTCTGCATCTGTAATATTTATACCGCCTGTCTGCGCATTGATAGCTCATTCTCCACATTCCTGCTCCGCACTCCTTACAGTACATGATTCCCCGAAGCGGATTTATCCCATCACTGCCGCTTACCTTAAACAGCTTATCCTTTCCCCCATGACCTTTAAGAAGCCCCTGTACGGTGTCCCATAATTCCTTATCAATAATCGGCTCATGCATATTGGGAACAACGATCCATTCGTCCTTGGGAAGCTTTACACGCTTTTTATTCTTATACGACAGATTTTTAGACTTCCCCTGAACGACCGCTCCGGTATAGACCTCCTGACGGAGTATGTAGTAGATGCTGCTGTCGCGCCACTGCGGCTCATAAGCATTTTCGGCGTTCGGATTTCTGTAATTGATTCCCTGCATCGACTTATACACCACCGGCGGCGGAATCTGTTTTTCATTGAGCGCCTTTGCGATTCGTATATACCCCATTCCGCTTTTATACATTTCAAAAATGCTCCTCACAACCTCCGCCGCGGGAGGATCAATCACAAAATGATGCTTATCCTCCGGATCGAGCTTGTAGCCGTAGGGCGCGTAAGGGCAGCAGTATTCGCCCTTTATCTTTTTGTGGTACAGAGTTTTTCTGATATTGTCGGATAAATCCTCCAGATACCATTCATTGATAAGTCCGTTTATCTGACGAGCCTTCTTATTCCCCTCAACACTTGTGTCCGCATGGTCAACAACACTTACAAAGCGGATATTCCATTCAAGAAACCTGCCGTGTATGTATTTTTCCACAATCTCCATATCCCTTGAAAATCTCGACTGAGTTTTACAGAGAACAATATCAACCCTTCGTTCCTCACAGTCCTTTAAAAGCTCTTTAAATGCCGGTCTGTCCCTGTCAGCACCGCTGTAGTCCTCATCGCACAAAATCCTGTTAATCTGCCAGCCCTGCTCCATACAGTAGTTTATAAGCATTGACTTCTGATTCTGAATACTTTCGCTTTCATCTGACGCGCACCTCTTATCCCTGTCCTCCTCGGACAGTCTTACATATATATCCGCTAAATTCCGCATATCTGCCTCCTATATATACAGCTTGCATTAAGTACCCTTAGAACAGGCATATAAAAGCGGCTGCTTCAAATTCTCCTCTCGCAGAAATTGATATACTTCTCATAATTTATATTAAACTCTCGCTTTCGTATATCGCCGCACTCTGTTTTAAATATGCTTTTCACCGCAAGCTTCACCTCATTCTTTTTAGGCACTGCCCTCACCTCCATTTTATAAATATGTCGCAATCGGACATATAATGTTTTACAGCTTGGCATAAAAGTCAACAAACCCATTTCCATTTCCGAAAAAAGGGTTGAAAAACGGGTGAAGCTGTGATATACTATAGTATGTGTATTTATATAAGAAAGGAAATGAAACCAAGATGGATTTACCGTTAAAGGAAATCGAGCTTGCCGAGGAACGGCTGAAAAACACGATACATCGGACAAAGCTTGAAAAATCCACCACCTTTTCAGAAATGACAGGCGGTGAGATATATTTAAAATATGAAAACCAGCAAAAAACAGGCTCTTTTAAGATAAGGGGAGCGTCAAATAAAATTGCGGCGCTTGTTGAGCGCGGCGAAATAAAGGCTGCGGTGGCATCCTCGGCAGGCAATCACGCACAGGGCACGGCGTACGCTTCAAAGGTGCACGGCATTCCCGCAATTATATGTATGCCCAAATCCACACCTATCGCTAAGGTTGAGGCGACAAGAGGATACGGCGCAAAGGTCGTGCTGCACGGCGAATGCTACGACGACGCATACGCAAAGGCGTGTGAAATTGTGGAAAAGGAGGGCGCAACCTTCGTTCATCCATATGACGATATTGAGGTTATGGCAGGTCAGGGAACTATAGGTATTGAAATTTTAAAGGCTCTGCCTACGGTCGATATGATTATAACCCCCGCGGGCGGAGGCGGTCTTCTTGCAGGCGTTGCGGCATGTATAAAGCAGATAAACCCCAGGGTTAAGGTTATAGGCGTTCAGGCGGAGGGAGCTTCGGCAATCGCGCGGTCGTTTAAGGAAAAGAAGTACTGCTGCACAGATTCCTCGCTTACTATAGCAGACGGCATTTCGGTTAAAAATCCGGGAGTAAAGACCGTAGAGCTGATAAACAAATATGCCGATGATGTTGTAACGGTTTCCGACGCTGAAATCTCCGAAGCTATTCTTCTGCTTATGGAGCGTACAAAGCAGGTCGTTGAACCGGCGGGAGCGACACCGCTTGCCGCTGTCCTTTCGGGCAAGCTTGACGTTAAGGGCAAAAAGGCGGTCTGCGTTATGTCGGGCGGTAATATAGACGTTTCGTTTGTCGCAAGAATTATTGAGCTTGGTCTTACGTCAAGAGGCCGCAAGTTCAAGTTCCGTACAACGCTTCTTGATATTCCCGGCAGCCTTACGCATCTTTCAAAGGTTCTTCAGGACTCAAACGCGAATATCGTTATGGTTCAGCATGACAGAATGAGCGCCGAGCTTGATCCGAACGAGGCTATTATACATATCGCCTGCGAGGTCGGAGGACGCGACCATGCAAAGCTTGTTGTAAAGGCGCTTGAGAAAGCGGGCTATAAGATTATATTGGAATAACGCTCAGAAAGGCGGCGTGCAGAAATGATCAAGAAATCACTCATAACCTTAATTTACGAAACTGCTTCCATTCAGCGCTGGAACGACCATATCCGTCCGTACACCGGCTTCACCGAGCTTGACAAGCAGGCGCATAAGATGTTTTACGCCTATGTGCTTGCCAGATGCGAGGGTGAAGGTGTCGATATGCAGAAGCTTATCGAGGGCGGGATATGCGAATTTTTCCACAGGAGCATTTTAACCGACATAAAGCCCCCCATCTACCATAAGCTTGTCAATGAGAAGGGCGAGCAGATAGACAATTGGGTAATTGAGCAGCTGCGTCCGGCAATGCGCGGTATAGGCGGCGGATTTGTTGAAAGAATGGAGCGATACTTTCTTGATCCAAAATATGCCTCGCTTGAAAAGAAGATTCTGAGCGCTGCGCACTATTATGCCACCAACTGGGAGTTTAATATAATCTACGACATGAACAGAAACACCTTTGACATTGAAACCGTCAAGGAGGAAACCCGCAAGGGGCTTAAAGCGTGCAATACGTTTGACGGCTTTACACGGTTTGAGCGTGACGCGTTTTTGCAGGATTTCTGTAACCTGATAGGAAAGCTGCGCTATCAGCTGCGCTGGGCAAAGGCGGTGCGCGTGCCGCAGACCTTTGTTATGGGGCATATGCTTGTTGTGGCCATTCTCTCCTATTTCATGACGCTGGAGCTTGAAAACCCATGCAAGCAAAGACTTATAAACAACTATTTCTCCGGTCTGTTCCACGATGTTCCGGAGGCGCTGACACGCGATATTGTTTCACCGATAAAGAAATCCGTTGAGGGACTTGGTGAAATTCTCAGCGAAATTGAGCAGGAGCAGATGCACAGCATTGTATATCCCATGCTGCCAAAGGAATGGCATAAGGAAATAGAGTATTTCACTACAGATGAATTTACATCAAAAATAATACTGGACTCTCAGCGCGTAAATACAACCTCGGACGAAATAAACAAAAGCTACAACAGCGACGAGTTCAACCCTGTTGACGGGCAGATTATCCGGGGCTGCGACCATCTCAGCGCATATATTGAGGCGTTCATGTCCATCTCCTACGGTGTGCGCTCCGAGCAGATGGTAGGCGGCTATAATCAGCTGCATGAAGCATATAAGAACAAGACAATCGGCGGAATAGATTTCAGTATTCCGTTCGGCTACTATGATATAATAATATGAGAAGAAAGCAACAGTTAAACGGCTATGAAGATGTCAAGGAAAAGGCTCTGCGTCTTCTGGAATTTCGCTCCCACTCCGAAAAGGAGCTTTCGGATAAGCTTAAAAGGCAGGGAGCATCGGATGAGCATATTGAAATGACGCTTGATTTCTGCCGCCGCTACGGCTTTGTAAATGACGAGGCATTCGCAAGGCACAAGGCAAACGATTTGTTTAAGCTTAAGCATCTGGGCATACGCAGAATAAGAAACGAGCTGAAGGCAATCGGCATAGCTGATGAATTTATAGACTCGGCAGTATCGGAGCTTGACGATAACGACGAGCTTGAAGCTCTGCACGGGCTTGCGGAAAGGAAGCTTAACGGTGACTTTTCCGACAAAAATAAGGATAAGTGTATGAGATACTTTATATACCGCGGCTATGACCTATACGATATAAAGGACACCATACGTTTATTGGAGGAAGAATATGAAATATAAAATAGGACTGGTTTCCCTGGGCTGCGCAAAGAATCAGACAGACGCGGAAACCATGCTGTCTCTGCTGCTTGAGGGCGGCTGCGAAATCGTATCCGATCCGGCGGAGGCGGAGGTTATTATTGTAAACACCTGCGGCTTTATCGACTCGGCAAAGCAGGAGTCAATCGACGCGATTCTGGAAATGGCAGAGTACAAGGAAAGCGGCGCGTGCCGGTGCCTTATAGTTACGGGCTGCCTTGCCGAAAGGTATGCCGATCAGATGCTTGCGGAGCTTCCGGAGGCTGACGCCGTGCTTGGAACGGGCGATTACGACAGGATTGCAGAGGCTATACGTCTTGCCCTTGAGGACGGAGAGACACCTGTAATAAGCGGACATATCGACCGCACCCCCGAATGTGCCGTTACGCGCACGCTCCTCACCCCGCCCTATACGGCATATGTTAAAATAGCGGACGGCTGCGACAACAACTGCACCTATTGCGCAATCCCGAAAATACGCGGGCACTTCCGCAGCCGTAAAATCGATGATATTCTTGCCGAGGCGCGCGAGCTTGCCCAAAGAGGAGTACGGGAGCTTATACTGATTGCGCAGGACACAACCCGGTACGGCCTTGACATAGGCACAACGCTTGGGGCGCTCCTTGACGAGCTTGTGAAGGTAGACGGGATCGAATGGATACGCGTTCACTATTATTACAGCGAGGCGATTACAAAGGAGCTTATCGACACAATGGCACGGCATGAGAAGATATGCAATTATATCGATATGCCCGTTCAGCATGCCGATAACTACATTCTCCGCCGCATGGCAAGACGTACAAGCCGCGAGGAAATGGAGGAAAAAATCGCATACATCCGCAAGACACTCCCCGGCTGCTATATAAGAACATCAATCATAGTGGGCTTCCCGGGCGAAACGGAGGAGCATTTTGAAAACCTCTGTGATTTTGTAAAAACGATGCGCTTTGACAGGATGGGTGTGTTCACCTACTCACAGGAGGAGGGCACTCCGGCGGCCGATTTCCCCGATCAGGTTGACGAGGCGGTAAAGGAGGAACGTCTTGACAGGCTCATGTCATTGCAGCAGGGCATTTCACTGGAGCTTAATCAGGCCAGAATCGGCAGAACACTTGAGGTTCTTGTCGAGGGCTATGATGAAGATAATTATCTTTTCTACGGCAGAGGCAGAGGCGACAGCATCGACGTTGACGGAAAAATCTATTTCGCAACGGTAGACGAGGTTGAGCCGGGCGACATAATCAGGGTGAAAATTGTTGACGCATCCGAATATGATCTCACCGGAGAAAGAATCTAACGAAAGGAGTTTATTGTAATGAATTTACCTAATAAGCTTACTCTTTTGCGAGTAATACTCGTTCCCGTATTTATGGCATTTATGCTCTTCGGCAGGGATCGGGAATGGGCAATGGTCATGGGTCTTATAATCTTTTCGGCGGCATCGCTGACGGATATGCTTGACGGTCAGATTGCACGCAGAGAGGGACTTGTAACGACCTTCGGAAAATTCGCCGATCCTCTTGCGGACAAAATGCTCACAACAGCGGCATTTCTCGTGTTCATGGATTACGGATTTATCGGTGCATGGCCTATCTTTATAATACTTGTAAGAGAATTTGCGGTATCCGGCATCAGGCTTGCGGCAGCGGCAGACGGTGAGGTTATCGCGGCAGCCTTCTGGGGCAAGTTCAAAACGGTTATGCAGATGATCTCAATCATCGCGGGCATACTCATGCTCTGTATACCGGTCATACCGCCGGATACAACCGCTGTCATAACCGCGATACTCATATGGATTTCGGTACTGTTCACAATAATATCGGGTGCCGAATACATAATCAAAAACAGACATTTATTAAAACTGAAATAAGAGGATAAGAAGATGGAAAATATATTAAACGAGCTTAAATTTGACGAAAAGGGACTGATTCCCGCAGTCGTACAGGACGTGACAACAAAGGAAGTTCTTATGGTAGCCTACATGAACGCCGAAGCACTGGAGCTTACGCTCAAAACAGGCAAGGCAACATTCTGGTCGCGTTCAAGGCAGGAAATATGGGTAAAGGGAGAAACCTCGGGCAATATAATGCACGTTAAGGGCATAAAGGTTGACTGCGACGGCGACTGTCTTATCGTATTGGCGCGTCCGGACGGTCCGGCATGCCACACCGGCAGCCGCAGCTGCTTCTTCCGCAGAATTGACGGCGACAAGCTTGCGGAGGATACGGGCGTATGCGGCACAAGCGACATACTCATGCGTGAATTTGCCACAATTACGGACCGTAAAAACAACCCTGAGGACGGTTCATACACAAACTACCTCTTCAACAAGGGCGAGGACAAGATTTTAAAGAAGGTCGGCGAGGAAGCGGCTGAGGTCGTTATCGCCGGAAAGAACCGCGACAAGGACGAAATCAAATATGAAACCGCCGATCTGCTCTATCATCTTGCGGTAATGCTTGCCGATAATGATATGACATGGGACGATATATTTGAAGAAATGGAACGCCGCGCAGACTAAAAAACATTCACATCCCCGCACTCTTTTGCATATTATAATAAAAAGAGAGTGGGGATTTTAATGATTAAAAATTGTTGTGTATGTAAAAGGTTTCACATGTGTGATTCCGTAAAAGCGATAGGGCTTTCCATACTCGCCTTCAATCTCGGAATTATTGCGGGTATGTTCTGCCCACTGCATATTTTTGCAGTCATTGAGCTTGCGATTTTAACGGTACTAGGATATCTGTGTTTGTTTAAATGGTAAGGAGGTAATCTGTATGAAGATTGTTGTTAAACGTGTACCAAAGGGACTGTGTGGGATATTTAAGGTACTGTTCGGTTTCTGATTCCCGACACAAAGAAGATGGTGTATCAAAACTAAATTGCTGTTTGGCAGCGGAATGCAGAATGCAGAATGTGTTTAGGTATAAACGGAAAACACATTTCTGCATTCTGCATTATTATTTCTGCATTATGCCTACAAACAACAATTTACTGCTCTCATTACAAACACATAAATTTCAGCTTAGTCTGTGTTTTTACTAGTAAGAACAGGGGCTATTACCTCACCCGTACCGGTTACTGTTGACTTGACGGTGTATGTTACGGAGGTCCTTGCATCCTGCGCCGTTACCGATAAAATCATTCCCTCCTGCACCGGCTCTGCGGCGGAGGCCTCTGTGGTTCCGTCCTTTAAGGTGAGCTTATATGTACTGTTGTTGGGGAATCGTATCTTTCTTATAAACTCACTTGTTGAGCTGTTCTTGTCCGGTGTTATAGTCTTGGCATCGCGGTCTACAACGTGGTAGATTGATGAAACCTCAATGTCTGCCGACAGCCACTTGGCATACAGCGTAACATCCTCATTAAGGACGTCCGATCCGAAATTCCATTGCTTTGTATGCAGCTCATCCTTAAACCATCCGCTGAAGGTGTATCCGCTTTTCTGCACACCCTGAGGCTCTGTCAGCTTTGTACCGACATATACCGTCTGAGGTTGTACATCGCTGCCGCCGTCCGAATTGAACCTCGCGGTAAATTTATCCGGCTCAGGCGTGGCAATCGCCTTCTCGTCAATATTTGAAAAATACGAGCTTGCGACCGCGCCGTCCATTTTCCCGTTCGGATCGACCACAACAACCCGCAGCTGCGGCAAATCTGCCGTTTTGTCCTCCTTTGTCCCGCCTGCTTCAAGCTTTACGGGAGCCGTGTATTTTGAGGTGTTTTTTGCACCCGGCAAGGGTGTGCTGCCGTCGGCGGTGTAATAGATAACAAAGCCGTCAAGCGTTGAAAGCTCCATGGTATAAGAGTCCCCGTCGGGCTTGAATGATGCGTTGAGCAGCGGCGCGCCTATATCGTATATCACCTCGGAGTCCCCGGTGATAACGGTATTTCCGAACAGATCCGTCCTCACCTGCCGGGTCGGTTCTGCGGCAGAGTCCTTATCCTCCGCCGCGCCTGTTGTTATGGGCATCAGGGCTGCCGCCGCGGCAGACAACACCAATAATGTCATTGCGAATTTCTTCATATCATTTTCTCCTTAAATCTATATTACATAAAACCAGCTTGTATCGTCCTCATCCTCAACCTTTTCAACCGGAGTTGTACCGTCATAATTGTAGCTCAGCTCATGATTTTTCACGCTTACCTTAGTACCCTCAAGCACCGACTTTGTAATAAATGCGTTTCCGCCTATCACCACATTTTTGCCTATAACCGTATCGCCGCCGAGAATCGAAGCACCGGAATAAATCGTAACATTATCCTCGATTGTCGGGTGACGCTTTTTGTTTCTCAGCCGCTGTCCGCCTCTTGTGGAAAGCGCACCCAGAGTAACACCCTGATATATCTTTACATTGTCCCCTATCTGCGTGGTTTCGCCTATAACGATGCCCGTTCCGTGGTCAATAAAGAAATACTTTCCGATGGTTGCGCCGGGGTGAATGTCAATGCCGGTCAGGCTGTGGGCATGCTCGGTCATAATACGCGGAATCAGCGGCACATTCAGATTATGCAGCTCATGCGCAATCCTGTTTACAAATATCGCATAAAAACCTGGATAGCTTACAACTATCTCCTCTCTGTTATATGCGGCAGGATCGCCGGCAAATCCGGCATGCACATCCATCTCCACATATCTCCTCACCTTGGGAATGGTCTTGCAGAACTCCACCACAAGCCTCTCCGCCTCATCGCTCAGCTCATCCGCACCTGCCTGCGCAAATTCCGGGCTGTACCTAAGAACAATGCCAATCTGCTTCTTAAGCTGATACATAACATCCTCAAGCAGCATTGAAACCGTGGTTCTTACCGTATACGTATTATACGTGTCCGGCTTAAAGAATCCGGGAAAAACAATCTCCTGCACCTTATGCAGAATATCTATTATAACATTTTTATCGGGCTGATTGAATATATCAACCTTGTCAATAAACTTATGCTCCTTATAATCATCCAGCAGCGCCTCAAGCACTCCGCCCAGCTCCTGCTTTATTATATCCGCCACAAAAACTCCTCCTTACATATTGCATTCAAAACTCCATATATTTTATAAACATTTCTGTAAAGCCTTCCTTTTCAGCCAAAGGAAAATCCTCCGAAACGGCTCTTATCTTATCGATACACTCAAATCCGTCCTTATTTTCAAGCAGCTTTACGCAGCCGCCCAGAGAGCTGTTTCCCGCCGCCTTATATCTGTCCCGGAATCTGTCGGGCAAAAGACCTATCCTGCACGCCTTGGCAATATTGAGCCTTTTCCCGAAGCCCCCGGCAATATATACGCATTTTATTTCGTCCTCATCCGCGCCGTATTCGTCCAGAAGTATTTCAATACCGGCACGCACCGCGGCTTTTGCGGTCTGAAGCTCCCGCACATCCTTCTGTGTAAACACAATGCCCGGAGCAGCCTCATACCCATTCGGAAAATCATCACGGAAAAGACCGGTCTTATCTATATATCCGTTTTCGGCAAGCTCAGCCGCAAGCTCCACAATTCCCGTGCCGCATATTCCGCACGGTGTCTTACCGCCTATGGTTTCAAGCCTGTTTTCCTTAATTGATACAGCGCAGACAGCGCCCTCGACAGAGCCTGTGCCGCAGCTTATCCTTCCGCCCTCAAATGCCGGACCTGCCGCCGTTGAGGTGCAGAGAATCCTGTGTCTGTTCCCTATTGCCATTTCGCCGTTAGTACCCAGATCCACAAACAGACTGACGTCCTCGCTCTTATCGAAGCCGCACATATACAGTCCGCTCGTTATATCTCCGCCCACAAATGCGCTGATTCCGCCCGCAATGCTGATATTTTTGCAATGTATGCTTTCAAGGCTCTGCGCCGTAAACGGATAGCTTCCAAGTCCTGAGCAGTCATAGCCCATAAGCAGGCTCACCATGGTCGTGTTTGCGGCAATAATTGTTCTCATATTCCCGCCGCCGACGGCATTTATACATTTATTCAGCTGATACTGCGCAATCGACTGCAGCTCGGCACCGCGTCCGCGCACTGCGGCATCAATCCTTGACAGAACATCCGCTCCGAACCGCCTTTGGTTATTGATCTCCGAATATGCCGCAGCAATGCGTCCCTTCTCAAGCCGCACCGCCGCAACTGTCGTTGTTCCTATATCAACCGCAACCCCGTCTGCATCGGAAGGGATGTATTCAAAATCGGATACAATCTCAAAGTCCCTGTCGCTTATCACCGATCTTCTGGGGCAGGTCATGTTCGGGCATGACGCGCAGTCATGCTGTGCCTTAAACAGCTTCCTGTCATCTGATAAAACCAGCTCATACGCCATCGATTTCACCGGAGAGAGCATAAATCCCTCCGTAACCGTAACCCCTTCAACAGGCGCTTTATCAAGAATTACCGCCTGCTGAGCAAGCGGCATATCCGCCGGCGCTTCCCGCCGCTCCTTTATCCCCTTGCCCGCTTCGGCGCATATATATTTCACCCTCACGGCAGTCATTTCATCCGCCGCAAACAGAACGTCATCGGCGCAGCCGTTTACAATCAGCCCCGCCAGTCCCTCGCCTTTTGCGAAAAGCTCCTCCGAAAGACGGCTTATTTCAGCGCCCGCGGTAAGCGTGACATATATATGACTCTCATCAACAAAAACAGTACGCTTTACCGAAAGCGCGGCTTTTATATGCTCAAAAAGCGCATCAAATTCTTCCGATACGCTTTTGTAGAAAATTTCGTTTTTTTTACAGCCCATTGCTTTAAGAACTCTGTCCTTGTCGGGCAGTATATTCAACAGCTTATCCTTTTCCGCAAATCCCAAGCTTCATCACTCGCTTCAATATTTTATATAAATTCCTTTGCCATGGACCTCAGTCCGTCCGCCGCCCATTGGGGAGCCATAATTCTCACATCTCCTCCGAACTGGAATACCCATGAGTAAAACACGGGACTGACCGCAACATTCACATCCACCTCAAAGCGTTTGCCGCCGTCCTCAGGTCTGAACCTTGTTTCCGTTCCGAACCTGTCAATGACGGCGTTAGCTATCTCCTTTGCGCATGAGAGCGTAACCGTTGTCAGCTCGCCGTCATACATACCGAAAAACCGTCTGGCATAGACCGCGACATCTATTTCACGGAAGTCACTTTTTCCGTCACGTTTTTCGCCGCAAACATCAATGGACATCATTCTGTCCACCCTGTAATGCTTTATCATCCCGACCTCGCTGTCGTAGCCTATCATATAGTAATTTTCGTTATTCCATATGAGCGCCCACGGACTTATCACATATTTCTCACCGCTGCGGCGCAGAACCTTCCTCTTGTTTATATCCCAATCGAAATATAAGAATGAGATTTTGCGGTTTTCCTGAATGGCGTTATGAATACTGTCTACATTATAGTATATGCTCTCATTTGAAGCCTTGATTCTGTTCGTGACAAAAACCTGGCTGCTTAGCTTGCGCGCATCATAATCCGTGGTAAGCGCTTCCAGCTTTCTTATAAGCTCATTGGACTTCTTCCTCGTAATAAACCGTGAGGCCTGTACCGCATCCACAAGCAGCCTCAGCTCGGCGGTTTCAAAATCGCGGTTGGCAAGATAATAAGTAAATCTTTTGTTATGTATCTGTATTATATCATAGCCAAGCTCTCTCATCGCTTCAATATCGCGGTATATGCTCTTTCTCTCCGCCTTAATATCAAGCTCGGAAAGATAATCAATTATCTCCGATATGGAAATCGGATGCTCCTCATCTGTTTTTTTCTTGAAAAGCTCTATAATAAAGTAAAGCTTTAAATTTTGTCTTTTGGTTCTCGCCATACCATCCACCATCCTGTCGTACTTTAGAATCAATAAACAATTACGGGATCTCCCGGATTAAGGTTTTCAAAAAGCTTCTGAGCCGTGCTGTAGGGGCAGTTTACGCATCCGTGTGAGCCGCCGCCCATATATATGCGGCCGCCGAATACACCGCGCCAGTTCGCGTCATGCAGACCCTCACCGCCGTTAAACGGCATCCAGAAGTTTACCGGCGTAGAATAATTATCACCTACAAGAGTTGCATTTCTTTCCTTGTACTTGAGATAGTACACACCGGTATGAGTACCGTTGCCCGCATACGGATTACCCGTAACAACATCGCTTGAAATAACAAGCTCCCCGTTCTTATAATACCACAAATGCTGCGCAGCTATACTGACCTCAACATATGTATTGGGAAAATCGTTGTTCGGTCCGTGTGAGCCTGCGGTTCTGCTGTATGCCGGCTCACGCGTTACGGGCTGTCCGGCAAAAATCAAATCCTTAAGCTCAGCAATCTCCTTGTTTTTGTCCACTCTCCAGCCGTAATCACCGCCCGAAACTGTGACCTCTGCGCCGGCTGAGCCGGTAAAGGTTCTTGTCGAGCCTACAGTGTTATAAAGAGCGGCAAGATCGTTTACGAAGGCAGAAATAGCTTCATCGTTTATGGACACCGAATAATCATCGGCAACCGAAAGAAATGTGTGAATCGTGCCTCCGTCCAGAATCGTGGTTTCCTCTCCGCGCTGATACGTAATAACGGCATTGAGGCAGTTGTTGAGTATCCAGATCGTGTCATTCATCCTGTCGTCGTTTTCAAAGCTTCCGTAAAGTCCCTCCTGCTCAACATTCATTTCCGCATAAAGACCCTTCATTCCGCCTGAAATTTTCTCAAACAGCGCTCTTTCACTTACAATTGAATGAGTTCCGTCATCCTTTACATGATAAACCTTGTCGTTTTCATCATAGTATAGCCCCGCGACAGCCCCATCCATCTGAGCGTTCGACTCCTGCACACACTTCAGCGTACTTATTTTATTTTTGAGCAGCTCATCATCGAGAGAAATCTCCACCGACATCGGAAGTACCCGCTGCTTTTTCGGTATCGGCCACAAAAACGGATTCTGCCTTGTCTTTATATCCTCTATTTTCTCTCTTGACACAGCTGCAAGCCCCACGTCTGCGCCGTTGATATTTTCAACCACACCGTTATTCTGATATATTGCAAATGAATAATTATCAATTCCTTTTGTAATATGCTCCTCCGCCTTGGCAAGGCTCATGTTTGAGCAATTGTAGCTGCCTATAACAGTGCCGTAGAAGAAATGCGAATTATAGAACGCAACGCCCGCAAGATAAATAACTGCGAGGACACCCAGTGATATACCGCTGATTGCGGCTGTCTTTTTAAATATCCTGCGCCGTCTTGCAATTCTCTCTCTGCGCTCCTCCTCAGTTTCCTCAGGCTGCTGCGGCTGCGGCTCGGACTGTCCGCTCTGCGCATCCTCCGCCGGCTCGGTATTTACCGTATCATCCAATTCATCACCGGCAACATCAAAATCATCTATATCCTCATCATCCGTATCAAGCTGTTCATTCTCAGCCATCTGTTGCTGTGCGGTCTGCTCCGCAGCTTCCCCCGCGTCATCCTCAGGCATATCCACAGACTCCCCTGCCTGCGTCCCGTCCTCGGCAGCTTCCTCCGGAATCATCTGCCCGCTGTCCTCTGTCCCATCCATTTTCTCAGCATTTTCGTCAATGCAGTTCCCATCTGTCCTGTGCTTTCCGAAAAACATATCTTTATCTACTCCTACCATATAAATAATACAATAAACCAAGTACAGCTCAGTCCGCCGAAATATCCCCTCAGGAGCGGACAGCCGCTCCATGCGGCAATACTGCTGCACCTTAATATTATACCTCGAAAAATTTCCTATGTCAATACGATTTTGAATTAATTTTGTCGAATACAATAAAAGACTGCACCGGAATTGAAATAAATATCGATGCAGTCTTTTAATAACACAGAAAATCAAATATCTGCTGCATATGCCGATATTTTATGAGGATCTCTCGGCATTTTACGGCTTTTCGGCAACAAAATCCACCTCTGTATCCCCTACCTTGCCGATATACACCCGATACCTCCGCCGCAGCAGTTCAAGAAAAACGACATTCGCCAGAATGTGTCCTCTGTCCGCATCACGGTAGCCAAGCATCATACGGATTTCAATATATAGCCCCATTTTATATGTTTACATGTCAGGATTGTTTTTTGTTATTCGCTTCGATAATGCTTAATTCCTTTCTCAATATCAGATATGATATTAATCTGAGCATAAAGTCTTTGACCTCCGGCAAATCCATAGTAATATTTTTATTGTTATCGAAACTGCAGAGAAAAATCTCATTACCGCTTATGAGCTCCGGACACTCGGCTCTTACATAATCCATCATTGATTTAATAGATTTTCTCGACCGTATACCGTTATGAGTCAGAACAAATCTGCCGTTGCCTGACGATTTAAGGCATACATCAAGCCTTATTTGCAGCTTGGAGATGAGCTGACTGTTAATTTCAATTCCGCATACAAGGGAAGTGTACCCGCCGTTTGTACCCCACACCGAAAAGCAGACCATTTGCTCTTTGTCGAATCTGTCTTTTACAAGAAGCTGTCTGTACTGTCCGTCATATTTCCCGCCGGAGGCATTTGTAAGAA
>JAQXTR010000048.1 GCA_029219585.1 Clostridiales bacterium | reverse complement strand
GTTTATGACGGGCTTATTGATTTCTACAAGGCCGAAATAGAAAAGCAGTATGCCCAAGGGAAGGAAAAGGGGCTTACCGAGGAGCCTGAAATACCGGAAAAGCTTGTTGCCGGCGCAAGAGCGTATACAGATACGGCTATCATTACAATATGCCGTTTCTCCGGCGAGGCCTGGGACAGAAAGGGCGAGATACATGACGGTGACTTTTACCTCAGTGAGCATGAGGAAAAAATGGTAAATACCGTGCTGGGCAATTTCAAAAATGTTATTGTCATAATAAACGCAGGCGCTCAGACCGATTCGGAGTGGTATCATTCCGATGACAGGATCGCATCGGTGCTTTACGCATGGCAGGGCGGCATGGAGGGCGGTCTTGCAACGGCAGATGTGCTGTGCGGCGATGTAAATCCCTCAGGTAAGCTGGTGGATACCTTTGCAAAGAAATTTTTGGATTATCCGTCCTCAGAGAGCTTTTCGGAGTCGGATGACTATGTAAAATACTATGAGGATATTTATGTAGGCTACAGATATTTTGAAACCGTTCCGGGAGCTAAGGAAAGAGTCAATTATCCGTTCGGCTTCGGACTGTCTTATACGGATTTTGACATATCGGATATAAAGGCAGCTCTTGACGGGGATAAAATTAAGGTCAGCGCTGTTGTAACAAATACCGGCAGTGTGAGCGGCAAGGAGGTTGTGCAGGTGTACTACAGTGCGCCTCAGGGAGTGCTTGGCAAGCCGGCATACGAGCTTGCGGGCTTTAAAAAGACTGATTTGCTCGCACCGGGCGAATCGCGAACCGTCGTTATCAGTTTCCCCATAAATGATATGGCAAGCTATGATGACACGGGCAAGCTTTCAATGTCATCATATGTTCTTGAAAAGGGAAGCTATAAATTCTTTGTGGGAAACTCGGTAAGAAATACTGTTAAGACGGATTATGAGTATACAGTTGAAGCAGACACCGTAACCGAGCGACTGTCTCAGCAGGCAGCTCCGGCAAGACTTGAAAAGCGTATGCTCTCTGACGGCAGCTTTGAGGAAATGCCCTCATACACGAACAATATATACGAAAATGACTGTAAAGTAAATACTGCAGCGGCGCCGTCGGAGCCTGTAAAATTAATTGATGTTTATGAGGGCAGAGTGAGCATGGATGAGTTTATTGCCCAGCTTACTGATGACGAGCTTGTAGGGCTTACATACGGTCAGCCTAATACAGCGTCGGCAAATACCTGCGGTATGGGTAATCTTGAGAAATACGGAATACCCAACGTAATGACAGCGGACGGACCTGCCGGACTGCGTATAAATAAGGAGGTAGGCGTTGTAACGACAGCGTTCCCGTGCGCGACAATGATAGCGTGCACATGGGACCCGGATATTATGTACAAAATAGGTGAAACAGGCGCAAAAGAAGTAAAGGAAAATAATATCGGAATATGGCTGACTCCGGCTCTGAATATTCACAGAAATCCGCTCTGCGGCAGAAACTTTGAGTATTACTCCGAGGATCCGCTTATTGCCGGAAAGATGGCGGCTGCTAAGGTGAGAGGTATACAGTCACAGCATATTGCCGCATCCGCAAAGCATTTATGCGCAAACAACAAGGAAGTGAACAGGCTTGATTCGGATTCGATAGTATCGGAGAGAGCACTTCGTGAAATATATCTCAAGGGCTTTGAAATCTGTGTCAAAGAAGCACAGCCGTGGACGGTTATGTCATCATATAACATAGTAAACGGTACAAGAGCCTCGGAAAATCATGATGTAATAACCAATATATTAAGAGGCGAATGGGGCTTTGAGGGCATGGTTACATCGGACTGGTGGAACCACGCCGAGCAGTACAGGGAGCTTAAAGCCGGAAATGATGTTAAAATGCCGATAGGTCAGCATGAGGCGGTAATGCAGGCGCTCTCAGACGGAAAAATATCAAGAGCGGAAATTGAGGTCTGCGTAAAGCGGATGCTTGAAATGATAATGAAAATAGATTAAAAATATAGGCTAACAAAATAATCATGTTTAAAAGGGCGGCATCAAAAATCATATGATGCTGCCCTTTTAAGTCTATTGCAATTATTCTTTATTCAACGTATATAACGTCAAATAATTCTGTATCCATGATAACCATCCTTTATCTTTTTAGCTTCATTCGTAAAACATCTGTTTATGTAAATATTATGTCTGCAAAATATTAATATTTCTTGGACAAAAGGGCATGCTCGGTTTCCTTTATTGATTCAAGAGCCTGCACCGAGGGGTTATAGACAATATAAAAATACAAAGCGTCAATAATTGCAAGCTGGACAATTCTTGAATTGAGCGCGAGTATATTATACTGCGTTTCGTCCGAAGCAGTAGAAAGAACAATATCACTGTGCTTTAAAACAGGGGATTTACCGCTGTTTGTTATTGCAATTGTCGCGGCACCGTGTTCCTTTGCTATTTTAAGAGCCTCGACTATATCCTTTGATGAACCTGAATGGGATATGGCTATTGCAACATCTTTTGAACTAAGGTGTGATGCGGCAATAACCTGCATATGATTATCCGAATAAGCTACGGCATTCAGCCCGGCACGGAGAAATTTATGGCTTGCGTCCATTGCGACCGAAGCGGAATTTCCCAGGCCGAAAATCACAATTTTATCCGCTCCGCATATTTTTTCTGCGGCAAGTCCGATTGCGTCGGGGGAAAGAGATCGTTTTGTCAGCTCAAGCGCAAGATAAATATCGTTGCACACCTTTTCATACATCTCATAAGCGCTGTCTCCGGAAGTTATATGAGTATTCACCGCAGAGCCGCCGCCCTCCGAGGCGAGAGAGATTTTAAGCTCCTGGTAGCCGCTCAGTCCCAGACGCTTAGAGAAACGTACTATTGTCGCTTCACTGCAGCTGCATTTTTCCGCAAGCTCTACAATGGAAAGCGATATGATTTTGCCGGGGTTATCCGCTATCCAGTCGGCAATTTTTTTTTCTGCGTTGCCCATAATGTTGTAAAGCATTTTTATTTTTAGAGAAATTTTGTCCATACCGTTCTCCTTGAAAAAAATTTTTATTGTATATATTATACATCAATAAGAATAATTTGTCAAATGAAAATAATTTTAACTTTTTTTGTGAAAAGATATTGAAAAATATTTCATAATATGCTATAATCATCATATATAATGGGTTAAAAATAAAAATGATTGGAGGAAAATCAAAATGAAAAAATTAACAGTATTAGCGGCATTGCTTCTGGCAGTGTCAGCGGGTACAACAGCTTTTGCAGAGACGGAATATGATCCGAATGAACATTCCGTGAAGAATACGGCTCAGACCGGCTATCAGACAGTGCTTATCACGGAGGGCGGCAAAAACGATCAGGTCACAGCCGATAATATAGTTTATGTAGATCAGGCGGAAGCAAATCAAAATTTTAAA
>JAQXTR010000047.1 GCA_029219585.1 Clostridiales bacterium | reverse complement strand
CAGGCTTGTTTGCCATGCAATGAATTATCAGATTAAGTATATTATATCACCATTTCATAACATTTTTGAAACTTAATGCACCTAATTTCCTACACTAAATGCAGCCTTTTGCTACTGTTGCATTTACTTTGCAAATTTACGAACATTTATAAAATTTCTTTCAAAAAACCTGTTTGCCGAGCCAATTTTCTTTAAACAACAAAAAGCTCTGCATAAATGCAGAGCTTGGCGATCCGGATGGGGATCGAACCCACGACCTCTAGCGTGACAGGCTAGCGTTCTAACCAGCTGAACTACCGGACCATTTAATTATCTATTGTCTCTCAACAACATAGTCTATTATACACGATAATCAGCAATTTGTCAAGCCTTTTTACAAAAAAATTTCTTTTACATTATATGGGATAATTATGTTTCTTCCTCATAATCATTTATAATATACCCCGCTATCTTCTCTATTGTTCTTATCGGAGCATCCTTTGCCGTTTCCCACTCCATGTCACGGTTTCGGTAGTCAAACTTCAGAGTAAACCGATGTATATCCTCTTGTATACGATTCAGTTCATTAATTTCTTTATTTATAAGCGCACCTATAAATTTTGCAGCATTATCATCCTTTACACTCTTTTTACTGCAGTCAACAAGCATTTTAAAATGCTTAAGACATACACCCTTTGATTTATCGAACTTTTCACGAAAATCCGATTCCGTTGCCCACAAGTATATAAGTACATCTACAAACTTTGCCATACTTCGGTTAATCTTTTCGCATACCATGCAGCTGCACTCCGTCTTGCCGAAAATCTCATCAATTTCCGAAACAGCCTTGTCCACACCGCTCTTCTTAAACAGTCCTGTCTTCTCTTTTTCAAGAGCTTTTGCGGTTTTTTCCATCTTTTCTAATTTTTTTCTTAACTCTGTAAGATGGGTATCGAGGACAAGAGCAAGCGGCAGCTTATTCGGCGCTTCAAACATCCGGGCAAAGTGACGGTTGCAATATCCTTTTTCATTTGATTCCATTCTGTAATCCGGTTCCATCATCGCTGCGCCGAGCGCATATCTGACAGCTTCTTTCTCCTGCTGCTTTTCCAGTTCGCAAAGCGGACACTCACAGTCCTTATCATAAGCTTCATTTACAGGTATTGTATAAATTTTCTCTTTCACTTTATAAGCTCCTTTTTATTTACGAAACATTGATATTGCTTCTCCAATTGTTCTTATACCGAATACTTTTATTCCTTTCGGCTGCGTCATTCCCCTGAGAGACTGCTTCGGTACAACTGCTGTTTTAAATCCGAGCTTTGCCGCCTCTGTAAGCCTTTTTTCGATCTGTGCTACTGCTCTCAATTCACCGCCCAGACCTACTTCACCTATAAACAACATATCCGGAGGTATAACAGAGTCCGACATACTTGCAGCTATCGCGGCACATACACCGAGATCCACGGCCGTTTCATCAATCCTGAGTCCTCCTGCTACATTTATATAAACATCTGAATTTGAAAGATTCATCCTTGCGCGTTTTTCAAGAACTGCTATCAAAAGGAATATACGATTCAAGTCGATTCCCGCACTCATCCTTCGCGGATTTCCGAACCCGGTCGGAGTGACAAGAGCTTGAATTTCCGCCAGCACTCCCCTGCTTCCCTCCATAGCGCATACAACGGCGCTGCCCGAAATATTTTCAGGCCGACCTTCAAGGAGCATTTGTGACGGATTTGCCACCTCGACAAGACCCGTATCCCTCATATCAAATACGCCGATTTCATTGGTTGAGCCGAAACGGTTCTTTACCGCCCTCAGAATTCTGAAGCTGAGCTGACGGTCTCCCTCAAAGTATAAAACACAGTCCACCATATGCTCTAAAACTCTCGGTCCTGCAAGCGAGCCGTCCTTTGTAACATGACCTACAATAAACATTGAAATTGCCATTGATTTTGCAAGCCGCATAAGAGCGTTTGTCGTTTCGCGTACCTGAGGCACACTTCCCGATGCCGACTGAATGGACTCAATGTGCATTGTCTGAATCGAATCTATTATAACAACATCCGGTTTGCTGTCCGTTATATGACTGAGAATTGTTTCCACATCAGTTTCCGAAATCAGGAACAGATTTTCGCAGTTTACTCCCAGTCTCTCCGCGCGGATTTTTATCTGTGCAGCGCTTTCCTCGCCGGAAACATATAAAATTTTCTTTGTCTTTCCTATATTTTCACATATTTGCAGCAGTAAGGTTGATTTTCCTATACCCGGATCTCCGCCCACGAGAATGAGTTCTCCGTTTACCATTCCTCCGCCGAGGACTCTGTCCAGTTCTCTCATACCGGTTGAGAACCTCGACTCATATCCTCTTTTCACTGCCGTTATCTGCTGCGGACGGTTAAGCGTACTCTTTACCGCAGCCATTCCTACGCCGGAGACTGCGGACTGTTTATTTGAAGGCGGTGTTTCCGGTGTTTCCTCAAATGTATTCCACTTATTGCAACCCGGGCATTTACCCATCCATTTCAATGACTTATATCCGCATTCATTACATATATATACCGATTTAGTCTTAACAGCTATTTTTATTACCCTCTTTCATACAAGTATCCCACAAACAACAACGCGGCAAAAACATCACTGCCGCGCCGAATGCTGATATTTGTTACTGCTTAAAAATACTATCATCATTTAATATCGTCAATATTATACGGTGTAATCTGATATACAAAATAGTTCAGCCAGTTTGCAAAAAGCAAATGTGCATGGGAACGCCAGCGTACAACAGGCTTTTTCGAAGGATCATCCTTTGAAAAATAATGTACGGGAATTCTCGGGTTCATCCCCTTTGCCAAATCTCTCTCATACTCGTTTTTCAACGTATCCGCATCATATTCACTATGACCCATTACAAATATTCTCTTACCCTTTGCCGTTGTCACAATATATATTCCGGCTTCCTTTGAATCTGCCAGAATCTCAAGCTCCGGCACTTTAGCAATATCTGCTTCTCTTACCTCTGTATGTCTTGAGTGCGGCGCATAGAAAATACTGTCAAATCCTCGTACAAGCTTTGAAGTACTTCTTCTCACCCTGTGTCTGAAAACTCCTGAACATTTTTCAGGCAGACTATACTTAGGTATCCCGTAATGGTAGTAAAGTCCCGCCTGTGCTCCCCAACATATATGAAGAGTAGATGTTACATGGGTCTTTGACCATTCCATTATATCCGTCAGCTCCGTCCAGTAGTCCACCTCTTCATACTTCATGTTTTCCACCGGAGCTCCGGTTATAATCATTCCGTCATATTTCTGTCCTTTTATATCCTTAAAGGTTTTATAGAAGGTTGTAAGATGCTCATCCGATGTATTTTTCGAAATGTGAGAGGACATCTGCACAAGATCCACCTCAACCTGAAGCGGAGAGTTTGAAAGAAGCCTTAAAAGCTGTGTTTCCGTTTTTATTTTCTCCGGCATAAGATTAACAATTGCGATTTTAAGCGGACGTATATCCTGCTGTGCGGCACGCCTTTCAGTCATGACAAATATATTTTCCTTTGCAAGCTGTCTTGTAGCCGGAAGCTTGTCGGCAATCTTAATCGGCATACTCCTCACACCCCTTTGTGTTTATTGTATATAGCTTGCATTAAGTACCTTGTATTTTAATCGTACTTAATGCAAGCGGTTAAGACCTCTTTTGCCTAAGTTTTCTTCATTACATTGACTATAGAAAACTTAGTCAAAAGCATATAGAACAATTATAACGCAATTAAGTTTTCTTGTCAAGCATTTGATGAAAATTTGCTTTTCTCCTATTGTATGATATAATTGCAGTATTGTTATTCTTAATATAATGAAAGGAATAATATTTGTCAACGGCAGAGCCTCGGAAATATGCAATACTTCTCCATAATTACACGTCCGTTTTTGTCAAACTCCACACCGTCGGCTTCAAGCAGCTCACGCTGCCGGTTTCCGCCGCCGAAGGCAAACGCCCTTGACACCTCTCCGCGGCTGTTTACAACGCGGTAGCACGGTATGGATTCCGGATTCGGGTTACGGTGCAGCGCATTCCCCACCGCTCTTGCCCAGCCCCGGTTCCCCGCCATAGCCGCAACCTGTCCGTAGCTCGCAACCCTGCCCCTAGGTATCTGCTTTACCGCCTCATATATTTTTTCATAGACCGTCATTTTATCCTCCATGTTTCCAGACCTCCGTATATGAGCTGAAAATCCTCCGCCGCAGCTTTAATATCATCAATAGCGGCATTGATCTTATCAATATCACCGGAGCTTACACTGTTTGCCAAAGCATCTGCATATTCACCGAGATGCTTTACCTCATAATAGCGCTCCTCCCAGTCGTTATACCCCTCAGCGTCATGCTTCGGCTCTCTGTCCTTCAGCTTTTTCAGATTCTGATTGATACTCATAATTATAGAACCCGTCTTTTCGCGTGAAAGCTTGTCCGCTCTCAGCTTTTGTATCTCACCCAGAAGATATATCTGCATAGTTAGTCACCTCACAACCTTAAGCATGAATTTTAAATAGTCCGATGATACGAGATGATATTCTATTCCGTCCACTGTATCGGGAATGCGGTTTGCATGGCTGTAGCCGTGAAGGTGTCCGTAGTAACACTTTCTTACTCCGTACTGCTTCATCATCTCTGTGAACGCGTTGCCCTCGCCCTCACGGGACATGGGCGGATAATGTGTAAAGACATATATATTCTCCGTCCGGGCGGCTTTAAGAGAAAGCTCCAGCCGTCCCACCTCACGATTGAAATACTTTTCGTCCGATTCAGAAAAGGTCGCCCATGCCGGATAAATCCAGCCTCTCGTTCCGCATATTGAAATCCCGTCGGCGGTATAGGAGTTATTCTGCAGAAAGGAAATACTTTTGAAATCATTTCTCATTATATATTCGTTGAGCTTGCTCATTGTAGTCCACCAGTAATCATGATTTCCCTTTATAATGATTTTTCTGCCGGGCAGCGACTCCAGATATTCAAAATCCCGTCTTGCCTGCTCAATATATGTTGCCCATGAAAAATCACCCGGAAGCACAACAGTGTCCTCATCACGCACCACAGCCTCCCAATTCCTTTTTATTCTGTCAACATAATTGTCCCACTGCTGACCGAATTTATTCATAGGCTTATCAATCCCGAGAGGCAGATGCAGATCACCTATCGTAAATACAGCCATAATCCCCAACCTCCTTTATCCGCAAAAAAACCGCCGTAATAACTGCGACGGTTATGTATTAATCCGATTACTTCTACCGTATCGCCGGAACATTCATAATCTGTTTAATAACAGGATCTCCGTTAATCAGCGGAGCAATCTGAGAAAGGAAAAGCTTAAAATGCGGCATTTCATTATGCTTATCAATGGCAACATCGTTGAGCCATTCCTCAATGAAGGTAAATTTAGACTTATCACAGCGCGCCTGAAAAACCTTATATGAAAGATTGCCGTTCTCCTTGTGCGTGCTGCGCGTACAGTCAGCCGCAAGACGAATGAACTTATCAACGCAATCAGGCTTAACGTCAAAATCAGCTACAATCGTTATCATTGTAAATGCTCCCTTCGGAAATTTTATTCAGTGTGGTTATTATACCATTTTCTGTCCTGTTTGTCAATATTGGCTGAAAATAAACATAAAAAAGATAGCTGAACAGCAACGCTTATTACATTAAATCCCGAAATAATATTTGCTTCTGTCTTGCATTTCGCAGTGTGTTGTGATAAAATATATACAAGCTTAAAAGAAACGGAGTTATATAAACATGGAAATAAAGGTTGTACATCAGATTATGGAATGGAACGAGGACTGTTCGGACGAAATCAAGAAGGAGCTTGCTGCTAAAAAGGTTTGCCTTGTAAATGTTATGGGTTCACCGGGTGCCGGTAAAACCTCGGTTATTACATCAATTATAAAAGCAATGTCGGATAAGTTCAGAATCGGAGTAATTGAAGGCGATATAGCAGGTCAGATTGACGCGGAGAGAATGAAGCTGCTCGGTGTACCTGTTGTTCAGCTCAACACCGACGGCGCATGTCATATTGAGGCAATGTCAATTCAAAACCTTCTGCCGGAATTTAAACTTGACAAGCTGGATGTGATTTTTGTTGAGAATATAGGCAATCTTGTCTGTCCGGCAGAATTTAACATAGGAGAGGATTTCAGGATAGCGCTCCTTAGTATTCCGGAGGGCGACGATAAGGTTGAGAAATATCCGCTGATGTTCAGAACCACCGACGCTCTTGTACTCAACAAATATGATATGCTCCCCCACTTTGATTTTGACGAAAAACGTGTTGAAGAAAATTCAAGGGATATAAATCCGGATATTAATATTTTCCGCATTTCAAATAAAACAGGTGACGGGCTTGACGTATTCATCAACTGGCTTACAAAGAGAATTGAGGGCAAGCTGAATGCATGAGCTGTCAATTACCCAAAGCATATTAAATATCGCGCTGTCATCTGCGGAAAATGCGGGCGCAAAGAAAATCAACAGCATAAAAATAACACTCGGTGAAATGACCGGGTGTGTACCTCAATACATACAGGAGTATTTTGATATTGTGAGCGACGGAACAATCGCCGCTCACGCTAAGCTTGAATTTAAAACCGTTCCCGCTGTCGCACAATGCGCCGACTGTGGAAAGGAAACTCGCCTTATACGGTTTCGATTCCGATGTGAGCATTGCGGCAGCCAAAAGCTTACAATAGTGTCCGGCAAGGAATTTCTTGTTGACAGCATTGATATTGAGGATTAGCATATCCTCGGCAAGCCCTCGCCGTAAAGCTCGCTTATTATTCGTCTGCCGCCCAGGGCAGTCTTCATGACAACACCGCCGCCGTCGGTTACTTCACCGATAACGGCGGCATTTTCGCCGTATCGGCTGCTTCTTATAATTTCAAGGGCGCGTTCGGAGTCCGCCGCGCTTACAACCGCAGCCAGCTTGCCCTCATTGCCCATGTGCATTATATTCAGTCCGAGTATTTTTGCGAATGCCTTAACCGTCTGTGAAACGGGTATCTTTTCTTCATCAATTTCAAAGCCGCAGCCGGAGGCTGATGCAAATTCATTCAGAATAGTTCCGAGGCCGCCGCGCGTTATGTCGCGCATAGCGTGAATTTCAATACCTTTGCGGAGCATATTTTCTACCATACCCCCCAACGGTGCGCAGTCGCTTTTTATTTCGTTTTCAATCTCCATACGCTCGCTTAAGATGGCTGCGTGGTGGTCGCCTAAATTCCCCGAAACAATGAGCTTATCACCGACGCGGCAATTTGAGCTTTTAATATTTACACCGTCATTTACAAATCCTACACCGGTAGTATTTATATAAACTCCTCCGCTGCCCTCAATAACCTTTGTATCCCCCGCAATGACCGATACTCCCGCCTCTCTTGCGGTTTCTGCCATTGACGCGGCGATTTCCTCCAATATTTCGGTATCCGCTCCGGTTTCTATTATATATGCGCTTGTGATATATTTCGGAACTGCTCCGCGCATTAAAAGGTCGTTTACCGTGCCGCACACGGCAAGCCTTCCTATATCTCCGCCCCTGAATTTAAGCGGAGTTACCACAAAGCTGTCAGTCGTAACGGCAATTCTTGCGCTTCCATCCACCACCGCGCTGTCCTCCATCATATCAAGCACGGGATTTGAGTTTGCCTTCCGGAATATCTCATCAATCAGCATTGAGGTGGATTTTCCTCCGCTGCCGTGAGCCATTGTTATTTTCAATTCAGTAATTCCCCTTTCTTCCGTTTATGTAATAATGAAAGCATGAGCCTTCCGTTGAAACCATACACGCGCCCTGAGGCGTATCGGGAGTACAGCTCTTGCCGAACATAGGACATTCATCAGGCGATTTCCTTCCGCATATCACATCACCGCAGCAGCACGCGCCGTTAAAAATTTTATCCTGTGTCAGCTCATGGCTGCCCGCGTCAAATTCGGCATATTCATCACGAAGCCGCATTCCCGAGCCTTTTATTATACCCATTCCTCTCCATGCCGCATCACACGGAGTAAAATATCTGTTTACCGTCTCCTGTGCCGTTGCATTTCCCTCGTATGTGACAACCGACGGATACAAATTGAGCGACCTGCCGCCTGACAGCTTCACAAGCGCATATACAGCCGCAAGAAGCTCCGCTCCCCTAAAGCCCGACGTTACAAACGGAACATTTAGCTCCCACGCCAGCTTTTCAAACAAACTATGTCCTGTTATGACGCTCACATGACCCGGCGCGAGAAAGCCTGTTATTTCTGTGCCGCTTTTATATACCGTTCTTATCGCCTCCGGCATGGTTTTAAGCGCGGTCAGCAGGCGTATATTCTTTATCTTATCCTTAATGAGCTGTTCAACAAGCAAAGCATATGCCGGTGTAGTGGTTTCAAAGCCTACAGCTGCAAAAACAAATTGCTTATCCGGCTGCTCCTTCGCCATTTTAATTATCTCAAACGGCGAATATATCATTCTGACCGACGCCCCCTGAGCCGCCGCGTCCCTAAGCGAATACTCCGAGCCGCGTACACGCAGCATATCCCCGAAGGTAACAACCGTTGTATCAGCCGTCAGAGAAAGCTCTGTAAGTCTGTCAATATACGAGGCTACCGTAACGCATACCGGGCATCCGGGTCCGGATATGAGCCTTATTTTCGGAGACAGCATATCTGCAATCCCGTTTTCGGAAATTGACGCGGTATGCGTTCCGCATACCTCCATAATAACCTGTTTTTCGCCGTCATAGTTTCTGAGATAATCCTTAATTTCGTTAATATCAGGCATTGCCAAGCTCCTCCAAGGTATTGAAAAGCTCCGTCATTTCCTTTGCCTCTCTCTCGTTGATTTTCTGAATCACCAGTCCTGCATGCACCAGAACATAATCGCCCGGTTCCACCTTTACCAGCCCGGCATTCGCCTCAACTATATTTCCGCTGTAATCTATTTTTGCTATATTATTATCAAGGGATCTCACCAGTCCCGGCGCTGCAACACACATATTATTTCTCCTGTCTTTCTGTTATTATCTTATCTGTTTATTTCATCGGAAATAATTGATATTACCTTGTTATAGCAGCCTCCGCAGCCGGTTGAACAGCGTGTCGTATCTTTTACATCCTCAAACATATCAAGAAGGCTGTTTATATTTTCATGCTTATGAATCTCATCAAGAATATCAAAGTATTTTACGTTATTGCACTTACATACTATGTAGTTACCGGACTCATCCGTATCCTCCGTTTTTGCCGCAGCTATACTCCAAAGTCCGTGCATATTGCAGTATGCGTATACTTCCTCTAACTCATCATCGGCAGTCATTTCAAACA
>JAQXTR010000046.1 GCA_029219585.1 Clostridiales bacterium | reverse complement strand
CTGCCGTCTTTAATATAGTTGTTTGTGAGCTTGTCTCTGTATGCATTACATATTGCTAAAAAGCCGAACGCTATTCTTGAGTCCTGTATTGTGAAATCATATGAAATTACGCAGCTCTTATCACCAAAGCTATCAAAATCTGCAGAAATTACGGCTCCGTCATTCACCTTGTTTGATGTTGTTGTTACATCGGCAAGCTGACTTCCGTCAGCTTTCATCGGTCTCAGGAAATAATTTCCTTCAGCGTCACAAGTCCAACCTATATTTCCGGCGGATGTAACTGTTGTTGCGTCATTGGTAAAAGAATAATATGTTTTAAACGCAAATGATGAGCCTTCATCGTATTCATCTTTGTACCATTCAAGCGTATAATCTTTATCGTCTTCAATTGACGCGCCTACATCTACAGTAATTCTTCTTTCGCTAACCTTAGTACCCGATAAATTGTCTAAAACAACTGCTTCTCCTTCTTTTACAGAGAATGTGTAGCCTGAAATATCAAAGTTACAATCATCACTTAAATAAACAGTAAGTGTTGTATCATCTGTTTTCATTACGTTTCTGACAGTGATATTATCGTCCGCAGCCATAACTATTACTGCTGATGACGCAAGAATTGCTGCCGACACAGCACCTGCTAAAAATCTTTTAAATAATTTCATTTTTTATTCTCCTTTCTGTTTTACCTTGTTAGTTGAGTTCTTCAAGGTATCTGTCATATGCACTCTGCAATGCTTTAGCGTATTCTTCAACATTCATTGATTTTAATGTTTCAATGTATTTATCCCATGTTGCGTCAACATCCTCAGTACCCAATATCCACTTCTGCTGCTGTTCCGCAACTAATGTTGTTATATTATTGCCGTAAGCTTCAATTGTTTTTTGTTCTTCCTTGCTGTATGAAAGTGCGGGAACATTTGGCTGTACATAGTTGTTATCCAAGTACATATTAAAGCCTTCCTTTGCAAGATCATTCATACCCGCAAGCTCCGCGCCTATATCGTTGATTGCGCCGAATTCAACCAATGCACCAATGTTACGCAAATAGTTAGGAACACCGCCCTCACCGTTGAGAACCTCATCAGTGAATACCTTTTCGCCGTCTACTACATTGTAATGAACGCCCTCGATACCATAGCTGTGAAGCTGTGTTGCCTCATCTGAAAGCCACCAGTCAAAGTATTTGATTGTTCTTATAGCATCCTTGTTATCCTTTGAAATTCCCCAGCCGAGTCCATGAAGGAGTGAACGTCCCATATCCTCTTTTACAACACCGTTTATATCTGCCGGAGGTGCGATTGGCACGAAATTCAAACCAACCTCAGGATACTTTTCATTATACGATGCGGTTGACGAGAACCAGTCGTGAGTTGAGCCGCCCAAGTTGCTTGACAGCAACTGCTCTCTTGCCTGATTTCCTCTTGTGAAAATTTCCTTGTCGATTATTCCATCCGAATACCACTTTGCAATTTCCTTAATTGCGTTTTTGTATTCATCTTCGAGGAATCCTAAATTATATTTTCCGTCTTTAACATATCCGCCGTTATGCGCAGCGAATAACTGGAACAAATCGTCCAATTTTCCGTTTCTGTTAAAGTAAGGAACTTCGTCTTTTTGACCGTTTCCGTTCGGGTCGTTTTCCTTGAACGCCATCAGAACATCATGGTATTCATCAACTGTCTTTGGTACGCTTAATCCAAGATTGTCAAGCCAATCCTGTCTTATAAAGAATCCCATTGACGGTAAATTCTTCATATCTATGGGAGCAAGTGTTCCCGGTATATAATAGATGTGTCCATCGCTTGCCGTTGCCGCAACCTTTGCTTCAGGACATTCCTCAAAGAATTTCCGGATATTCGGCGCATATTCTTCAATCAAGTCCTCAAGAGGCATGAGCGCTCCTCTTTCGCCGTTCTTCTTTAAGTCATCACCCAGATAACAGATGATATCCGGAAGCTCCTTTTCCGAAAGCATTGTTGAGAATGCCTGCGCGCTGTCCGAAACGGTTTCTACAGCCGTACCGTGCAATGTTACACCTGTTTTTTCAGCTGCTACCTTAAACACATCCCAATCGTCATTAAAAACACAGTAACCGTAGAAGTGCATGAAGATATCCATATCCATTGCTCCGTCACTTGTGCTTACCTGCTTTTTTGCTCCGCAGCCTGACAACGCACCCAGTCCCAATGCTATTGCAAGCGCCAAAGCTCCTGCTTTTTTAAATTTATTCATCTTTTAAATCCTCCTTCAAGATTTTACATTTTCCGTTCCAATGAATTTGAATAAAAATCGTTCAGATTGTGCTGCCGCGCAATCGAATCTATACTTGCGTATGTGAGCGCACGCGGTAGTACCGGATGGGCGATTTTCATTCAAATTATCCTTTTACGGCGCCGACCATAACACCCTTAACAAAGAACTTTTGTATGAACGGGTATATAATCAGCATCGGCAATGTTGATATTATAATTGTCGCATATATCGTGGTTTCACGAGATGTAACCGAGTAATCTATATTTGCCAGATCGCTGTTATTCACACTCATCTCAACAATCGCTTTTTTAAGCAGTACCTGAAGCGGAAGTTTATTCGGGTCTTTAATAAGTATCATTGCCCAGAAATATGAACTCCACCTCAGTACGAAGTAATACAGTGCAATAGTTACTATAGATGCTACAGACAGCGGCAGATACACCTTTGTGAATATCTGAAAATCCGACGCGCCATCAATCTTTGCAGCCTCTTCCATTGAATCGGGTATTGATTCAAAATATGTTCTCATCAGTATTACATAGAAAGTAGCTATGCCGCCAAACAATATAATTCCGAGTCTTGAATCGAGAAGATTTAAATTTCTCATATTTATATATGTAGGAATTTGTCCCGCAGTAAACCACATACTCATTAAGATAAATCCGTTAAAGAACTTTCTTCCTCTGAGTCTTTTTTTGGATAGCACATATGCGCCCAAAGCCGTTAATGCCACACTAAATGCCGTTCCCACAACAGAATAGAATATCGTGTTACCGTATGCTATCCATATACTGTTATCTCTGAACAGTCTTGCATATGCTTCAAATTCAAAATCCTTAATCCACCAGACTACCTCACCGTTGGTAACAGCCGTACCTGAACTTAAAGACGCTACCAATACATACCATAACGGGTATAGTGTAATAAAGATAATCAACAGCATCATCACTACATTAAAAATGTCAAAGCATTTTTCACCAAAGCTTTTTTTAATTTTCATTGTCCTAATTCATTCCTTTCCTTGCTGATTGAAGCCTTATTACCACAAGCTTGTATCACTCAGTTTTTTCGATATTGTGTTTGAAATTACTACAAGCACAAGTGCTACAATACCATTAAACAAATCAACCGCTGTTGCATATGAGTAATTCGCATCAACCAGGCCGTTTCTGTATGTAAACGATGAAATAACATCCGCTGTTTCATATGTAGACGGCTGATACAAGAGAATGATTGCCTCTGAACCTACGCTCAGCATACTTCCCATTCTGATAACAAGCATAGTTGCAATCGTCGGAAGTATTCCCGGCAATGTAATGTGCCATATCTTTTTGAATCTTCCCGCTCCGTCAATCGACGCCGCTTCATAAAGCTCGCTGTCAATTGAACATAGCGCCGAAGTATAGATGATTGTACCAAAACCTATTCCCTGCCATGTCGTCATTAATATATATATTGTTCTGAAGTATTCCGGCCTCGTAAGGAAATATGTTTTTTCACCGCCAAGCTTCTCTATAAGTACATTTATAATACCGGATGTCGGCGACAAAAAGCTTGTAACCAATCCTGCTACTACGACTGTTGATATGAAATAAGGCATATATGAAATGGTTTGTACCATTGTCTTAAACTTTTGTGATATAAGCTCATTCATCAACAATGCAAGAATTATTGTTGCCGGGAATGTGAAGATTACCGAATACACATTTATAAGTAATGAATTTCGTATAACTCTCCACGCATACGGACTTGAGAAGAAATTTTTAAAATGCGTCAGTCCTACCCAATCGCTATTCCATATTCCGACAAACGGTTGATAATCTTTAAATGCCGCCAAGATTCCGTACATCGGAAAATAGTAAAATAATACATACCAAAGCAAAAACGGTAACAGCATTAAATACAGCTGCCTGTCACGAATTACATCTCTTTTAAGTAATCTTCGTTTTTCTGCTCTGATACTCGACTTGGAATACATTGTCGCATTTTTCATATAACTCATCTCCTTAAAACTCTGATAACCACTTGCAAGTCGCTGTTATATCGTGCTTTTGCATTTTTTACGGCTGTGGCAGTCCGTTTTGACACCGATTCGGTCAACTGTACGAATCAGCGTCGGTTGATATGACAGTAAAAATCAGAATGTAATTTGAAGGATATTTGTCATCTCATTCAAATTCTTTTCTACTACCTGACCGGCAGTATTAGTCTCCTGCCATACCTGAAGTCCGTTCTTTTGTCCGGGATCACTGCTTGTAATAACTATTTCTTCATAGTTAAAGTTCCTAACATTCATTGATGGTTTTATGTATGTTTTCATATTAAACCTCCTATTATTCAACTATAAGTTCTGACGTAGTGATCGTTGCCGAGCTTATCGCTACCCTAACATCATCTTTATAAGCTTCCGGGATATCCGTAAGCTTTACCGCAAGCATTATGCTGCCATCGCCGCCTGTCACAGTGTCCAAGTCTTCGCAAACCTGACTGTCACCGTATTTTACAACTACTGTCTTTGCCTGTGCTATGTCGATAGCCGCATCGGTTGCATATGCCTTTGTTACCATGCCTCCGTCTGCCGTTTCTTCATAGTTTTCGATTTCTGCCAACGGAACTCCGTCCTCAAGCATCGCATCAGCGCCTATAAAGATTTTATGTTTTTCAGCCTGACTGCCGTCGCCTCCCAGCATTACCGTATAGAAACCCGGTGCCGGATTTGCCTTAAGCAAAAGGCTTGCTGCTGAGAAACCCTCTTTTGCCTCACCGACATATACAACATCATTGTCGGTCATTTTTGCTCCGGTATTCTTTGCTATGATAACTGTCTTTTTAGAGCTATCATTAAGAATTACCTCGTTGTTTGTGGAATCATAGCTGCCCGATGCAAATGCCGTCACTCCCGACAACATTGAAGCGGCCGCCAACATACACACTAACACTTTTTTCATTTTGTTTTCCTCCTATTATTTTATTATTCCTATTTATCTGCCCTCTGCGCCCAAAGGGCGATGAGAATCGCAGTTCGGGATTAATATAATGTAAAAATTCATAAGCGCATACAACCGTTGGCAATATAATTTTCCGATTATTTACATTTATAACCGGTTCTTAATTTGTTGTTTACAGCCAATTCATATACATAACATTTTTACCAAACCGCACATATTTAATCTCACATTTATTGTAATATACTATCCCTTAATGTTCAACAGTTATTTTTTAACTTTGGACCTTATTTTTTAACATTTTAGTGTATTTTGCACATAAATGCCTATCTTTTACTGCTCTGTTTTAACAGAATATTGTATTTTTTGCATAATTTTCCATAAACAGACTTATATTAAGCATTAAACACATATGTCGCTATCGAATGTGCCTCAGATGATATCCGGACAACCTCGCCATTAATTCTGAAATATATGTTTTCAAAATTTTTATCCGTTGTATTCAATACTACAGTAACAATACTGCCATCCGGATTTTTAAATGAAACGGTGTCAAGCTCCGCCGTAAATTTACTGCTCGCAATCCTTACCGCGCCCTTTTTTACAAACGCGCTCATATGCTTTATGTAATAATACGAATCATGTATGAATATCTTATCGTTTTCTGTATCTGCCATTATGGGCGCATCGCAAAAGTTACCTACATGGTTTGGCCCGCCCTTTTCATCAAGCAGCAAATTCCAATCGTAAAAGCCGTTACAATAATTATTGAAATTTCCGATCATATCATGCGCGTACTTTTCACCGATTGCAACCGTATCGCTCTCACCCAGGCTATACTCATAACAGCCCTCCGAGAAAAACAGCTTTTTGTCGGGATATAATTTATGGAATATTTCCAGCTGCTCAAAATGGTCTCCGCTATACCAATGGAATGCCGTTCCGCCAACATATTCACCGGCAATATCCATTACAGATTTTGAACGGTCATAAACTCGTTCCTTATTATGGTCCCAGCAAAGAATATCCACGCCTATATCCCGCATCTTTTTTCCGAGATGATTTTTAACCAGTTCAGCTTCTTCCTCTGCCGTATATACGCATGAATCCCACGTTTGAACGGCATTAGGCTCGTTTTGAACCGTTATTCTGTTTATTGTTATTCCCTCTGCACGATATCTTTCTATAAACTCAACATAGAATTGCGACCACAGCTCATAGTATTCTTTTTTCAGCTTACCACCCTCATTCATTTGACCGTTTGTTTTCATATATGCCGGCGGACTCCACGGTGATACCATAATATCAATGTCGTTATACTCCATTGCTTCCTTTATCATAGGAATTACAGCCTGCTTATCTCTGTCTATATTAAATGTGGCAAGAGTTTCATCGCCCTCCTCCACGCATGAATAGTTATCCAACGAGAAATCACAGCTGTTCATATGCACTCTGCCGATATTGTATCCCGCGCCGTTTTCCGTATCAAAATACAGTCTTATAATCTCATCTCTGTTCTCTTTTCCAAGCTTATTCCATGTAACTGCCGCAGCCTCTGTAAACGCGCCGCCAAAACCCTCTATGGTTTGATATTCAACATCCGGAATAATGTTTATTACATTTCCCTCTATACCGCTGCAATCAATCACCGCGGCATCATCCGTACTCTGCATAGGGAGCTTTCCCTTTATTGTTTTAAACACATTAATTTTCAATTGTATCATCTCCTGATCTTAACTTAATTTTCATAATTATATTGTAATATGACCTTTCATTAAAATCAACGCCTGTTTTTTAATATGCGATGTTATTTTTTAACATCCGGTTTTATTTTTTAACATTTTTATCCGAAACAGATACAAATCAAAATAAAAGGTTGCTTTTTTTGTCGGGTTGTTATATAATAAACAGTGTTGGCAATATTAAACAGCCGAATTAATAATTTATTCTATATGCTATTGTTAATCGGTTTTTCAAAAAATTTTGAGGTGATTTGTTTATGCTTTATATGATAAACGAAAATAAAACATGGCTTGAATCAGCATGGAAGAAAACAGAAAAGAAAATGAAAAAAGTCGCTGTAAGAAGCCGCGGCAAAATACCTTACACCGCCGCCAACGGCGTCCATAATAACATGGCAGAATCTTGTATTGATTGGTGGACAAACGGATTTTGGAGCGGTTTAATGTGGCTCATGTACAGCGAAACACATGATGATGATTTTAAGGAAACTGCCGTAAACGGTGAAAAGCTTTTAGATAAGGCTTTTGAAAAATACGAATTGCTGCATCACGATGTTGGTTTTATGTGGCATCTTTCGGCAGGTGCAAACTACCGTTTGACAGGCGATTTGAAAGCGCGCAACAAGAATTTGTTTGCTGCCTCAATTCTCGCTTCAAGATACAATATAAACGCTTCATACATCCGTGCCTGGAACGGCCGGGATGTTGAGGGCTGGTCTATAATAGACTGCATGATGAATATCCCGCTTTTATATTGGGCATCAAAAGAACTGAATGATGATAATTTAAAAAATATCGCAACGGCTCATGCAGACATGGCACTGCGCGACCATATAAGAGATGACGGCAGTGTTAATCATATAGTAGAACATGATGTCACAACCGGAAATGTTGTGCAAATACACGGCGGTCAGGGTTACAGTAAAAATTCATGTTGGTCAAGGGGTGCCGCTTGGGCAGTATACGGAACAATTCTTTCTTATATCCATACCCAAAAACAGGAATATCTTGACGCGGCAATAAAAACCGCAGATTACTTTATAGAAAACAGCAAAAAAACACAGTACAAGGTGCTTGTCGATTTCCGGCAGCCGAGCGAGCCTGTTTATTACGACAGCACCGCCGGAGTATGCGCTGCCTGCGGATTGCTTGAAATTGCAAAATATGT
Source organism: Clostridiales bacterium (assembly GCA_029219585.1). Classification (GTDB taxonomy): domain Bacteria; phylum Bacillota; class Clostridia; order UBA1381; family UBA1381; genus Ornithomonoglobus. Next base: position 5,656 of record JAQXTR010000046.1, on the reverse strand, counting down.
GCCCGAAGATCAAGCAAAGAATTACACTGAGGCTGCCATTAACCTATTAAAAGCAACCGATGAGAATTTCTGCGATTATGATGAAAATACAGACGCGCTTGTTCTCTGCGGAACAGAACGCTATCCGCTTGAAAATATGAACGGTGTTCATATTCCTATTATATATGGTGATTTCTTCTATGTTGAAGCACTATTAAAGCTAAAAGGAAATGATTTTCTGATTTGGTGATATAATCATAAAAATAATTAGGGTGTTGCGTTAAGCAACACCCTAATTATTTATTCTTCTCCTGAACGGTTTTTATGTATTCCGTTGTTGACATACCCGAATACTTCACAAATATTCTTGAAAGAATCGTTGAGTTACATCCTACCGCTTCAGCGATATTCTTAACCTTTTCCATTGGATTTTTTTCAATTATGCTCTTTGCCATCTCAAATCTGTATCGTGAAAGATACGATTTGAAATTCTCTCCCGTTAGCAGCTTAAACAGTCTGCTCGTATGCACACTCGTATAATTCATATATTCCGCAAGATCTATAAGCGAAATGTCCCTCATATAATTCTTCTCAATGAACCCGATCATAAGATTTTTACTCGTTATATCCACAGATTCAGCCTGCGAATTGACAAATTGTATAGCCACATCAAGCAAATTATTGATTTTCTCAAGAAGCTCTTTCGGATTTGTACAGGATCTTAGTTCAAGATATATTATTGTATCATCTCCGAAAACCTCGTTACTGTGCTTATTTAATGATGTCAATATTCGGTTAAATGTAGATGTAAAGATGAATATGAACTGCGAGAACTGTTCATTTGAAAACGGCTTATGTACAAAGTTTGTATCAATAAGTATTCCCGTAAGTCTATGAACAGCCTCTGTATTCCCGTTTACAACATTTTCTATAATCGCCGCTTCCGTGTCAAGCGGATAATATATAGTATTTTCAGAAAAACCGACAACGTCATCAGGTGTGCAAACCGCAGAGTATTGTACTCCATAGATTCGGTTTTCCGAAACATTAAGCGCATTTGCATATGACTTATTCAATCTATCCATGCCTCTCTCTACAGAACCTAATGAAGCAATAATGTTAATCTTTGATTCTTCAAGTCCTAATATATATTTACGCAAATCATTCTTGAACTCATCGTAATCATCTATACTTGCAATTATTGCAAACTTGTTCCCCTCAATTGGCAATATTCTGAAAAAAGCATAGTCGGCATAATGTTTGGTAAAAAGCTTCATAACCGTTCTGTTCAAAAGCTCTATGCTTTTATTCGATATTTGACCGTTTTGCGATAACGGTTCGGCATATGACAGAAGTGCCGTAATGTACTTTTTTGCAGACAGAAAATGCCCGTATTTTGCTATTACATCATGGCAATTATCCTGCGAAATCGTACCGTAAAGCATATTTTTTAAATAAAAATCTTCAATCGGAGCCTTGTACATTTCAAATTGATTTTTCAATTCATCATTGTCCTGTACGATTGATGATATCTTCGTCTTGATTGAATCAAATTCATCCTTATCCCTGCTACGGTCTTGTATATCCAATGCATCCAATAAATCCGAAATAGGCTTATAGTTCTTTTGTGTTATTTTGTACACAACAAAATAACTAACCAATAAACACAATGCCAAAAACGCAAAAACCATAATGAATTGCGGTACAAGTGTTTTGTAGAAAACATTGTTAGGTGTGACGTAATTAAACGTCAAGCCACCAAGCAAATCGGCATGCTTTGACTTCTTACTGAATATTTGTATACCCTTATGTTCTTTTTCATTCATAGCGCTCTCTACATATTTATCCGGTATCCCGGGTGTTCTGTATAAAACAGAATCCGATAAGTTGATAACAAAATATGAACTTTTCGGCAGCTCTGCTGTTATCAAATCATACAAATAAATACAAGCATATGTATATAAAACATTTTCAAAACTCTTGTTGCACGTTACTAAAACCAATAGATTATCCGATGTTATATAATTTATTGATGTATTTTCACCTTCTGCCGCTTTAGCTTTAACCATGTCAAGTTCCTGCTCCGGGATATTAAGTTTTTGGCAAAAAGCATGATACGACATTGAGGATGTTCCCGAAAGCACAGACGTATCATTTGAATGTTGAACACATATCATATTTGTGTTGCTTGATAATGTATTTCTGAATGTGTTTATGAATGATTGAGTCAAGAATCTGTTATAATAATCAGGTTCAGTCTCGTTTGCATAATTCACAACAAAAGGATTTGTTTTTATTGCCAATGAAACATTCAGCGAATTTGAAATTGAATTATCAATATATGTTGCATTATTTGCAAGAATAGTATTGGCGCTGTTTGAAAATTCAGTCGTTACTGTTTTTATCGTAAACGCATACATAATAATAGAAAACAATACTATATACACAAGGCATATTAAAATATTTTTTCTAAACATCTTATTCATGTAAGACATATTTTTCTCTCCCCCATTACTTCAATGATAATGCACTTATTTTTACCTTTGATAATCATATCATAAATCGCACAAATTTTCAACCCTTATTTTGTGATTTATTTACATTTTCATTTCAGAAGCCGTTACTATTCAGGTATAAATTAATGTTTATAACAATTCATAATGTATAATTTGTCCCATAACCGTAGGGGCGGATATTATCCGCCCGAACATACACAAATTTATCGTCATAGCTGAATAGTAACCGGAAGCCTGAGTCTATCATATTAAATTAATTCAATTGCAGCAGGTTTTGTGTTTATATCATATATAATTTTAGGATCAAACTTAAATTTACGCTCATACGTCATAAGTCCGTTCACTTCTTGTTCAACATCATAAAGCTGAGTATAACAAAAGCCCATTATATACGGATTGTTAAGGAGTGATTCTGTAAGTCCCTTATACCGCGCAATAAATTCTTCTTCGGTTTTCGGAGCATTACCGTATCCCCAACCTTCAGTCTCATCCGGTGACCATCTGATACCGCCGTATTCGCTTACGAATACAGGACTTTTTCCGTCATACTCTTGGCGATCCTTCCAAGCAGGATTGCGATAAACCTGATCCTCAACAATACCCTCGCCAATCTTTGCATAATATGATGCGAACAGCTCCGGATTTTGTTCGTAATCATGCACATCAAAGATGTCGGATTGCACATGATAGTTACCGCTTGCATCAATAACCGGTCTTGTAGGATCTACCGCCTTTGAAGCGAGATACACCATTCTGACAAACTCATCAGATTGCTTTCTGCCTCCGAAATCCCATGTTTCATTTAACGGACACCAACCGATAATCGACGGATGGCACATATCTCTGTCCATTGATTCAAGCCATTCGGGCAAGAAGTGCTGTATTTGTCCCGATTCGGTTATGTCAAGCTCCCAATTCGCGTGTTCTCCCCATACCATATAGCCAAGCTTGTCTGCCCAATATAAAAATCGCGGCTCAAATATCTTTTCATGCAATCTTGCTCCGTTAAAACCCAATTGCATTGAATACAATATATCATTTTTGAGTGCCTCCTCTGTCGGTGCCGTATAAATCCCATCGGGATAGAAGCCCTGATCAAGCACCCATCTTCCAAATACCGCTTTACCGTTAATTTTAAAGGCATATCCGTCAAGACATACAGTTCTTAAACCGAAATAACCTTTTACAAAATCAAGTACACTTGATTCTCTTACAACCGTTAATTCCAAATCGTAAAGTCCGCCTTTACCCACCTCCCAAAGGTGTTTTTCCGACAGGGGAATATTAAACTCAACAAAGTTTGAATGAGCTGTGCATTGCGCTTGTCCGACCTCTTTATTATCCCACAAGGCTTTTGCTTTAACGGTACAGCCCATAAAGTCACCGCCAAGACGGCATTTAACAGTTACCGACGGTGTATCCGTATCATAAGCATAGTTGATGTTTTCTACATAGCACTTGTCTACACATTCAAGCCATACCGTTTGCCATATTCCCGTTGTTCTCGTGTAACTGCAACCATAAGAATTTAATTTTGAGCTCTGCTTTCCCGCAGGTTGATTATGCCCTCTTACATCGTCATACACACATACTGTTATGTAGTTGTCGCTCTCCTTTAAATACTCGGTAATGTCAAAAGAAAACGAAGTATAGCCGCCTTTGTGCTCTCCTGCCCTTGTTCCGTTTACATAAACTATTGTGTGATAGTCTGCCGCGCCAAAGTTCAGGAGTACATTTTTATTCTCCCAACTCTTTGGTATATCAACTGCGCGTCTGTACCACACACAATTCATAAAATCCTTGTTGTTAATGCCTGAAAGCTCACTTTCGGGACAGAAAGGTACTGTGATTTTACAGTCAAGGCTCTCACGCTTAAAATACTCCTTTTCAATACCGCATTTTGCATTGTCAATTTCAAAATCCCATTCACCATTGAGATTTATCCAATCGTTTCTTACAAGGTTCGGTCTGGGATACTCATTTCTTGGTATCATATCATTTCCTCCGTTTCTCCGCCATATGACGAAATAAATTATTTTGTTTTATTATATCACCTGTTGAACCTTCTGTAAATGCACAATCCTATTGTTTTATTGACATATCCTACTGCTTATGTTGTACTGACAGTGAGATTCAATACAACACGTTTCTTTTCCGAAATGCAAAGTAAAATAAATCTTGTTTTACCTATACTTCTTTCGTTTTATAAAAAGGAAAGCAAGCGTTACAGCTACTGCCATAATCTCGGCTACAACGATAGAATACCATATTCCCTCCGTTCCCCAAATAAGCGGCATAATCATAACTGCGGCACTTTGGAATAAAAGCGTTCTAAGGAAAGCTATGAGCGCCGATGTCAATCCGTCATTTAGAGCAGTGAAAAAGGCTGAACCGAATATGGAGGTTCCGGCAAATAGGAATGAAAACGCATAAATCGCAAAAGCGTGCGCGGTCATATCCAAAAGCACAGCATCATATCCCACAAAAATTCCCGCAAGCGGTAAAGCCATAAACTCCGAAACAGCAAACATACACACCGATGAAACGAAAATTATGACGAAACTTTTTTTTAAAAGACCTGTCAACTCGCTTTTATTTCCGGCGCCGTAGTGATAACTGATAATCGGTGCCCCTCCCGTCGAATAACCGATAAATATTGCAAGAAATATAAAGTTGACATACATAATTGTGCCGTATGCCGCAACTCCGTTTTCACCTGCATATTTCATAAGCTGCGAGTTATACAGCATACCCACCAGTGACATTGAAATATTACTCATAAGCTCCGAGGAGCCGTTCACGCAGACTCCGGCAAGTGATTTCCCATCCCACACAGGCTTGCAGAGCATAAAACAGCTTGAATTTTTCCGGGCAAAATATATAAGTGGCACAATACCGCCCACAACCTGCCCCAACGCAGACGCTAACGCCGCTCCGGCAACGTCCCATTTGAACACTGCCATAAACAATACATCGCCAATCATATTGACAACTCCTGCAACAATCGTAATTACCAACCCTAGTTTGATTTTTTCTCGGATAGTAGAGAAGCGTACTCGCTGTTAAGTGTTTTTATCGTCGGCAGCTTATCAAGTTTCAATTCATCAAATGCTTTCTTCGCCGCTTTGTGAATTAGAATATCCGCTTCGTGTTGTGCAAGA
>JAQXTR010000045.1 GCA_029219585.1 Clostridiales bacterium | reverse complement strand
CATGTAATTAAGAATTATGAAATTAATGCTGAACAGATAGACAATAACACCCATATGGCATATGGTCTATTCTCTGCAATAGGCGGAGATGCGGTTATTGAAAATCTCGGCATAGAGAATGTATCGCTGAGAATGGGTGCGCATTGGGTATATATATCCTTTGGCGCACTTACCGGAGCCATGATAGATAATGCGGAAATCAGAAACTGTTACTCAAAGAACGTATCGTGTAATCATGCATACTCTAACGGTGAATATTCAAAAACCGGAGGTCTGGCAGGATCGATGTATGGTACTGCAAAGATATTTAACTGTTATTCACTTGGATTAACAGAGGCTTCGGGTTCATCATATTTCGGCGGTATTGTAGGAGGTATCTATTCAGCGGATACATCAATACAAAATTGTTACAGCGACACAACGATAGGCGTAGCCGATGCAGGCGCGTGGGGAAAATGGTGGAATTTATATTATCCCGATACAATAACACTTAAGTGGCCGTGGAAGTATTACAGTCAAAACACACCTGTAGGATATATAGGCGATACGCAGACGGTGGATGAGCTTAAGGCGGTCCCCGGCAATTTAAAGTCTGCATTTGCGGCGGATACAAAGAATATAAACGGCGGTTATCCTGTGCTGAAGTGGCAGTCGGATGAAAGCGGTGAAGGCGGCGAAGGAGAAACGGGTGAGGAGATACTCATAGGCACAGCCGAGGAGCTTATCGCAGCAGCCAATGCAATAAATGCGGATGCTGACTGCGGAAAAGGAAACACATACAAGCTCACTGCCGATATCGATCTGGAGAATAAGACATGGAACACATTTATCGGTACATACAATTATGAAACAGGAGTCGGAAAGCCGTTTAAGGGTACCTTTGACGGTGACGGTCATGTTATCAAGAATTATACAGTTAAGGGCGCGCATAAGCTAATGACCGGTTTGTTCGGAGCAATCAGCGACAGCGCGGTTGTAAAAAATGTCGGTGTAAAGAATGTATCTGTAATAGTAGATACCGACTGGGTATGGACAACAGCCGGAGGTCTTGTGGGAGGCGTTTACGGCAGCGCGCAGGTGACGGAATGTTATGCCAAGAACGTAACCATGGATATAACAAATTATAAGGTTGCGGGTGAAGTAAGGAATACAATTTCGTACGGCGGCGGTCTTGTAGGTGCAGTATACGATTCCGGTACAGTGCGGAACTGTTATGCGCTTAATATGACAGTGGATACCGATGAAGTAATGTTTGAAGGCGGTATAGCAGGTTATATAGATGGCTATGCCAAGATAGAGAACTGTTATACGGATTTATATATTGCGGTAAGTACTAAGTCCACCGGAGCGTCTGTAGATAATTCTTATTATTTAGGCACACCTCCGTGGCCATGGAGTAACGGTGCCGACAGTACTTATGTATACAAAGGAACACAGGTTGGCAGCACTCTGGAGCTAAAAAACCTTGCTCCGACTTTGGGTGAGGCATTCAGTATAGACAGCCTTACTAATACGATTAATGACGGTTATCCTGTTCTTACATGGGAATATAATGCTCCGTCACTTTCGGGCGGTGGAACGGAGGATATGCCGTATGAAATATATACAGAGGAGGATCTATCGGTATTTGCGACATATGATAATACAGCGGGCAAGTATTTCAAGCTTATGGATGATATTGACTTGGGCGGCGCTGTATGGAGTGTTCCGGTAGGCAGCAAGACAGCACCGTTTGAGGGTATATTTAACGGTAACGGTCATGTTATTAGAAATATGAAGCTCAAGGCACCCCAGAGCGGTAAGATCAATTATGTCGGTCTGTTCGGATGTATAGGCGGAGATGCACGTATATATGATTTGGGTGTTGAGAATACTGTTGCCGCTGCGGAAGGCGAATGGGGCTACAATACAGTCTGCGGTGCGGTTGTCGGCATAGCTGTGGACAATGCCTCCATCAGCAGATGTTATGTGAAGAACAATGTATTTGATAACAACGGTCAGTACAATTTCTTGTTCGAAACAGTGGGCGCATTGCTCGGACAAGCAGACGGTGACGGAGTAACCGTTATAGACTGTTACAGTCTCGGAACACAGGTGAACAATGACTGTGCTGCAAATGAGAGCGGACTTATAGGTCAGCTTCTGAATTTCAGCAGTGTTGCAAACTGCTATTCGGATACAACTCTGTCAATGTGTCTCAGCGAGGATATGAATAAGGTCAAAAATTCATATTATGTGACCGAAACAACCGGCACTGCGTATGACAGAGCAGGAACACTGGCGGAGGAGAATACCCTTAAGACGATGGCTTCCGTACTCGGCGGGGCATATGTCAATACCGAAAACGGTTATCCCGTACTTGTTTGGGAAACTGCCGAAGTCAAGGATGGAATTGTTTCGCTTATTTATTTGGACAGTGAAGGTAAAGAAACTTTGTCAATAAGTGACGCGGTAAGTCTTAAATCGGTTGAACTGATAAAGACAAACGATGAGCAGGGCAGATTATTTGCTGCTGCTTATAAGGATAATGTTTTAAAAAATGTTGTTATATGCGATCAGACAGTTGAAGCATCAGGTAAATATAATGCGGACCTATTATTGAACGGTGCAGATACAGTCAAGATTTTCGTGATGACTGCTGATATGAAGCCTTTAGCAAAAGCCTGCGTAGTGACGGTTCCGTAATTAACAAGGACTCACGATTGACAGATTGGATTATTTACGGCATTTATGATATCGGAAGGAAGGGGGATATTCTTCTTCCTTCTATGTCGTATTTATAAAAAACTGTGGACTGAATTATAATAATATTAAAATTATATATCAAGGAGGGGGTTGATAATATGATTTTACTGCTATTATTGGGCATTGCGTTTATGCTGAACTGTATTTTGTTTCGGCGCACCAGGTTTGCAAGAATTATAATGCTGTATTATGTCGGGTACTTTATTCTTGTGATAATCGGAATATTTTACTTTAAACAATTTACGAATTACAGATATCTGAGCGAGTGGGATTATAAGATTCTGCGGTTTTTATCGCGTATAAAAATAGACATTTATAAAATGTCTATAATACACAATATCGGTATTTGTGTTCTTATGGTAGCAACGGAGGAGTGCATACGTCTTGTATGCCCGATGAAACTGTCGGTGAGGCTGCTGCTTCTTATACCCGTCTTGCTTATGTTTATACTGAATTTGCCTGAATTGCGCTGGCATATGTATATATATCAGCATATGAAATCAAGAAGTGAATTTTTCGAGCTTTTAAACGAAGGAATACGGGGATTCCTTATATTGACAGCGGCTGTCTTTTTCGTTGCGCCGATAGTGTTTTATATAAGATATATAGTTAAGACAAAAATCTTTGTGAAAAAAAGATATGGCTTGGCAGGACTTGTGAGTATAATACTGATAGATATTATTACTTTGCTTTTGTTTATAACGGGTGTGTTCGCACCGACAATGTTTTACAATATGGATTTGCTCAGCTTCCCTATGAGAGATATCGGAGTGTATTATGAGGAAATATTGAGTATAATCATTGTGTTTGTTGTAATGGTACTGAATTTCATTCTTCTTATATGCTTTACCCCATTCGAAAAACACGGTATGGCAAGCCTGAAGAAGCGTAAAAAGGAAAATGATGCTTTGAGTAACGATATTTTTATGATTCTTCATTCCTATAAGAACAGATTTTTGGGGATACAAAAGCTTGCAGCGTTGGCTGATGCCTCCGTTGAAAAAGGAGATATGGCAGATGTCAAGGGATTTTTAGAGAATATAGAGAAGGATTCAATGACTGCTGCTGTTGATATAAGCAGGGTGCTGAGAGCTGTTAATCCCGTTGTTATGGATTACCATATCTTTTCAATAGAAGGCTGTATAAATGATGCGCTCAGCAAATGCGACTTGTCTAAAATTAAAGTCATACGGAAATATGAGGGACAGGAAAACTATATTCTGGGCAACCGCGCCAATATTGTCGAATGTTTTTTAAATATAGTGTGTAACGCGGTGGAAGCCATAGAGCAGAAAAACATATCGGACGGAGAAATAAAAATACAGGTATATACAGAGTACGATATGTTCTGCGTGATTGTAACAGATAACGGCTGCGGAATACCAAAAGCTATATTTAAAAAGGTTTTCCATCCTTTTTTCACAACCAAGTCAAAGAAGATTGGCAATGGCTTGGGATTGGATTTTGTCAGACGAGTGTCGAGGATACATGGAGGAGACGCGATTATAAAAAGTTCAGAGGGAATGTATACAAGTGTTTATACAGCATTTCCCCGCTATAAAAGGTAAAACGGAGGGAAAAGGTATGAGAGTTGCAATATGTGATGACATGGATAGCTTATGCATATATTTCACAACCTTGCTAAACGACATTGAAGATGTTGAGGTGGTGGGAACTGCGCATAACGGCGACGAGTGCATAGAAATGGTTAAAGAGCGTAATCCGGAAGTGCTGATGCTGGACATTCAAATGCGCACAAATGACGAGGGACTGACTATAATTGAAGAGCTTCTTGTTATTAATCCTAATTTGAAAATCGTTATACTCAGTGCCCATGAGGTTGAAGAATATATTTTTCGTGCCATAGCTTTGGGTGCAAAGGACTATATATGCAAAACATCTACGGAGGATGAGATAGTGCAAAAACTTCGTGCCGTATATGAAGATCGGGTAGCATTGTCCTATGAAGTATCACAAATAATTGCAAAACAGGCGAAGTATGTTTTTGACAGACAGAAGTCGATTTTGTACACTTTAAATGAAATAACAAAGCTCTCTGCAAGTGAGCTGAGCGTTCTGAGAGGTGTATATTACGGTAAAACCTATAAAGAAATTGCCCATGAGCGATATGTGGAGGAAGGAACGGTGAGAGCACAGGCATCCGGCATTTTGAAGAAACTCGGAGCAAAAAGTATGCAAAAATTAGTAAAATCAATAAAGGAGATGAAATTATTTGAATTCTTAGACATGAATTTTAACAAATAACAGAATAGTTTACAAAGTGCAGTGAAACGGCATATCCGGCAAAAGGGTAATTGATACAGATAAGCATATGTTATTTAAACTTGTAAAGCATGGTAATCTGATGTATAATATTAATATAAAATTAAACTGTAGATGTGCCAATTACACAATTTTTTTTAGAAAGGAAAGATAAAAATGACTAAGACAAAAAGAATTATGGCAGGTTTTATGGCTGCGGCTATGATGATTCCGCTTGCTGCATGCGGCGGAGGGGAAACTGCAACAGGAGATGTTACAAAGGTTACACTTTGGCGTACAAACGGACATGATAAGGAGTTTGTACAGAGAAAGATAAAGGAGTTCAACGATACTATTGGCAAAGATAAGGGCATAGAGATTGAGTATGTTGCCAAGGAAGGCGATATAGATCAGCTTATTGATGTAGCTTATACATCAGGACAGGCACCGGATCTTTATACTACGTATCAGCTTGAAGCAAGAGTACAAAAGGGACAGATAGCCGCATATAACGATATTGCCGGTACGGAGGACATAGTGAAAAAGTACGGTGCAAATGCACTTGAGGCGCGTCATTCATATGACGGCAAAATCTATATGCTGCCCGTCACAAGCTGTACATACGGACTTGTATATAATAAGCAGATGTTTGTTGATGCAGGCATAGTTGACGAAAACGGAGAGGCAAAGCCGCCGGTAACGTGGGCGGATGTTGTTGAGGATGCAAAGCTGCTCACAGATGTTTCTAAGAATCAGTATGGTATAATATTCCCGGGTAAATGGGACGGTTGGTACATGACGGATGTAAACTTCTCATCATCGGCAAGCACCGGTATTGTAGACGGATATAATCCGCAGACAGGTAAGTTTGATTTTGAGAAGCAGGCAGATGTAATGGATGCATTGCTGCAGATAAAGCGTGACGGAAGCTGTGTTCCGGGTACAGAGGGCTTCGATAATGATCCGGCTAGGGCAAGATTTGCTCAGGGCAATATTGGTATGAAGATTGCCGGCAGCTACGATGTTGGCGTATTTACCACACAGTTCCCGGCACAGATTGAATGGGGAGTAGCTCCTATGCCGGTTCTTGATGAAAATTCGCTGGGAATGCAGTACGGTTCACTTGACGGTTTATATGCAATAAACAGCGAAAGTGTTAAGAGAATAGGAGAGGATAAGCTTTCTGAAGTTCTTAATTACTTTGCAAGCGATGAGTATCTTATAGATTTGTATAAGGAAGGTTTATCAATTCCTTGTGATTACAATCTTGTAAAGGATGTTGAGGTTCCGGATGAAATGGAAAATTGGAAGACATTTGCAAGCTTTACTCCGTTCAGTCAGTGTCCGCCGCTTTCAATAAAGACAGAAACAGGTGGCGAAAAAACTCCGGATAAGCTGTGGCTTGAGATTTGGAACAATGAGCCTTCACTTGATGAATTAAGAACTATTCTTAAGGAATATCAAGACAAGATGAATGCGGGCATAGAGAAATATCAAGAATTAAATCCTGATTACGATCCGTCACCCTACATTATTGAAGATTGGAAGCTTATGAGATAAGAATATCTTTTGATAAGATCGGGGCTGTCGTAAGTATTGAAAAAGACTTTCGACAGCCCTTATTTTAAGAAATTATAATTGTAAAAGGAGTGGAGCAATTGATGAAAACTATTAATGCTGAGCTTAAGCGTCAGGACAAGCGATTGAGTCTGTGGCAGAAAATTAAGAATTCAGATCAGGCACAGTGTTATATGTTAATTGCATTGCCGCTTATAGGATTTTTTGTATTCACAATATATCCAATCATTTGGTCGGCAATTAAAGCATTTTATTATTACGATCTTGTACCGTCAAATACAAGGTTTGTAGGTTTGAAAAATTTTGTAACGTTGTTTACAAACGGAGGGGATTATTGGAATGCATGGCTTTTCACATTCAAGTATATGTTAATAAAGCTGCCCATTGAAATTCCGTTGGCACTTATACTTGCAGTATTCCTCAGTAAGGAACTGAAGCTGTCGGGCTTTTTCAGAAATATGTACTATCTTCCCTGTGTTATCAGCTTGGCGATTATCGGTACAATTTTTGCAAATCTTTTTGATCCGTTTGGTATAGTTAATGCATGGCTGCTTAAATTTAATATAATAAGTCAGCCTATAGACTGGTTTGGAAATACGGATAGAGCGCTTGCCGTATTATTACTGGGAGGAGTATGGTCGTCATTCGGAATAAATGTTGTATATTTCACAGCGGCACTCTCAAATGTTCCGAAGGACCTTTATGAGGCGGCGGATATTGACGGCGCGGGTGTATTTACAAAATTCTTCAGAGTTACAGTCCCTATGATTGCAAGCGTATTCCAGACAATTCTTCTGCTTGCTATTAATGGTACATTACGCGTAGGTGAGTATATTATTGTCATGACAAACGGAGCTCCTGCCGGTACAACGCTTACAGCGGAGGCATATGTGATGCAGTCATTCTTGCCGGGATTTTCAACGGGAACACCGAATCTTGGATACGGCTGTGCGTTGAGTATCATTTCTTCAATTATATGTGCCGGCATAGGATTAATATATATGAGTGTCAGCAAAAAGATGACGGAAATATATTAGGAGAGAATATCAATGAATATGAAAAAAATAGAGATAATTCAAAAAATAATCATTTATGCAGTGCTTATAATAGTGTTTGCAGCAGTTATGTTTCCGCTTATATACATAATATTATCTTCGTTTAAAACGAACATGGAAATCATGGCTGAGCCTGACAGAATATTCCCTAAGGTCTGGACCCTTAACAATTATAAGGAAGCTTGGAATTCAGATGTCATGGACGTAGGAAGAATGTTCTTTAACAGTATGTGGTTTACCATATCCTCGGTAATTGTTACGCTTATTGTTTCGGCGGTATCGGGATATGTATTTGCCAGAGGCGAGTTCAAATTTAAAAAAGTTATTTTCGCTATGTTCTCATCGCTTATGTTCGTAAGCTTAGGTTCGATAACTATCTATCCTCAGTTTGAGGTTCTTGGATTATTCGGACTGAACAAATCATTGGTAGGTCTTGTGGTTTTGACCTGCTTCGGAATACCTATTGTAAATATGTATCTTGTAAGAAGCTTTGTAAATTCTCTTCCAAAAGAGCTTGATGAAGCAGCGAAAATTGACGGATGTACTTTTACGGGAATATTTTTCAGGATTATTCTGCCGCTGTTAAAGCCGATTATGGCAACAATAGCCGTTCTTACATTCAACGGTTCGTGGAACAGCTATATTATGCCGGCAATGTTTACTCTTACAAATCCGAAGCAGCAGACATTGATAGTAGGTATAATGGCACTGAAAAATTCAGGTATGGGTGCATCACAGTGGAACCTTATGCTTGCGGGAACCGTTATTGCGCTTGTTCCGGTTCTTGTAATGTTTGCGGTAGCAAACAAGTATTTTGTAAGCGGACTGGCTGATGGTGCAGTGAAAGGATAACAGGTGGAATATTTATGGGAAATATATTAAGAAAAGCAATATCTTCGGTTGCTGCGATTGCATTAACATCTTCGGTTATTATTATGCCAAAGGCGGCAGGTACAGAAACAGAGATAAATGTTCTCAATCCGGAGAATTCTAATTTTACAATTCTTACATCGGAAGGTGAGTATGACGGAAATAAAGCTTTGGATGAAGATATTGTAACGTGTGCAACAACAAGAGAATATAACGGTATCCCGATATTTGATATCAATGGTAAAGAGGGAAAAGATTATATCATTCTCATGACTCTTGAGATGGATTCGCCGGTACCGATGAAAAGATTTAAATGGAATTATGAATACGGTACAGCATATGCCGATAACACCTTCTACACAAATGCCGGAGGCGCATATATGAATGAAACTGTAATACCGTGGCCGGAGGGTGTGGAGGTATACGTAAGCAATACCGGTGATGTCGGCTCATGGTCAAAGGTATATTCATGCGACAGCCTTGAAGGAAAGCTGCTCACAGAAAAGCGTCCCGAAACACTCTGGGATCATTCTGACGGGTTGAGAACATATTATAATTTGGAGTTTGACAAAGAAGTAACTGCGAAATATATGAGACTTGCCATAAAAGACGTTAAGCCGTGGCTCGGAGCTATCAATATGCCGGAAATAAAGCTTTTTGCCAATCCTTCCGCTGTTCCGGCTGATTACAAAAAAGTAAATATCAGCACACCGGAATGTATTGATGCAAAGCTTGTGAGTGCGGATACGATAGGTGCGCAATATGGCAAGGTGGGTAAAACCATTACTCTGAAAACAGAGCCTGACGAGGTATCACAGGTTTATTCCGTTAAGCTTAACGGAGAGCCCATTGAGGGTAAGAACGGAGAATATTCGTTTGTAATGCCCAATGATGATATTAATATCGAGATTGACGGCGGAATAAGCGATTATGAAAATGTTCCTTTTAAGCTTGAATCAGCGTCAGTGGCAGGAGGAAGTCTTGTGCAGGCAGACACTGTGCCTGTAATTACTTTTGAGTTTAACAGAGGTGCGGCACAGGTGGATAAGAGCATGATTCTTGTTGACGGTAAAGAAGATACCGGTCTTGTACAGCACGCGTTTGTTGATGCGTTAGATAACAAGAAGATACATGTAGCGATGTTCGGAGATAAGCTTGAGCAGGGACGTAAGTATACTATATCATTTAAAGAGATTAAGTCAGCGGCAGACAAACCCCTTGAGGGGTGGGCAGAAATGTCGTTTACAACAAGTGATGACTATGTAGTCCATAAGGAGCATCTTGTAGGCTTCATTCAAGGCTATGATGACGGAAGCTTCCGCCCTGAAAATGATGTAACCATCAATGAAGCGCTCATTATGGCAGGACGTCTTGCCAAGGATGTTGATTTTTCATCGATTGAAGCCTCCGATAAGGCTGCAACAAGAATGGATATGGCTGAAATCATATATGTCATGATGAACGGATACGGTTTAGGTTCAAGACAGGATATGTTTGGCGATCTTATCGGCAAGGGAATTATTCAGGGCTATGAAGACGGAAGCTATAATCAGGAGGCTAATGTAACACGAGCTGAGGCAGTTACTCTCTTTAACCGCGCAAAATCCAAGGGTGAGGCTGAACAAACAGCACAGACGGAGGAACCGATTTCAGATACGGGATTTTATGATGTACCGTCAGAGCATTGGGCGGCGGCAGAGATATATAATGCCGCAAGGCCGGATGTAAATATAAGCTATGACTGGACTGAAAATATTCCCGAGGTTGAGTTCGATGTGGAAAATGAGAAAAACAATGTATGGGAATCAGTACCGTGCGTTTCACAGGCGCAGCTTGATATGGGTATATCGGGCGGCGAAGGCGGTCAGTGGATGCAGACTATTGAATGTGACACAGAGGACGGACAGCTTTTGTTCGGCGGTGTGGATATCGGTTCCATGATACGTTCAACCGACGGCGGAAAGACATGGGAAAGAAATTATCGCGGCTTTATACCAAAGGGCTGTGTTGATTTTGAAATCGATCCTAATAATAAGAACAGGGTTCTTGCTATAGGCTCAATAGGAAATATTCCGGCGGATGGTATATACATGTCCGAGGATATGGGCTCAACATGGAAGCAGGTGTTCTCGTACAGATTCGGTGGTCAGAGAGATACAAGAAAGCAGCTTGCTTGGGATAAGTCAAGCTATGATGAGGAAATAGGCGGCAGCAGAATCGGTTATTGGTCGAATATGTATTATCTTATTGCCGAAAATGAAAGCTTCAATGCTGTATGGACACGTCCTTTCAGTGACAGAAAGGGAGGTCTTTATAAAACAGAGGATGGCGGTAAAACATGGTTCTGTGTAAATGAAGAAATGTCTGACAGTGTTGTTGAGGTAAATCCGAATGACGGAACTGTTTACATAGGAAATGAAAGAGGATTTTTCAGAAGTACGGACGGAGGCAAGACCTTTGACAATATTATTACCGGAGAGCCTATCTATGGACTTGATGTTATTAATACAAGGCCGAACAATGTCTATATAAATGACAGCCGCGGCGTAATGATTTCCGAGGACAGCGGTAAAACATTCGTAAGGGTTGAGGCAACAGGCTTCCCGGTTAAAGATGACTTAAGCGATGTGCGCAATATTCCGAGGGATCTCGCCGTAAGCCCGGCAAATCCGGATTATATGCTCATAGATGACAGAGATTATATCCATTACAATAACAGACGGTATTTTTCGCATGACGGCGGTAAAACATGGGACGAATGTATGTATGATACATCAAAGGACTTTTTCTTCTGTCATAACAGACAGCATCCGTTTGCATGGCATCCGACAGATGAAAACAAGGTATGGTCGCTGGGCGGTGACTGGATAGTATCAAGTGATAATGCCGGAGAAAGCTTTAGCTGGGATGCGAACGGTTACTGCGGAACTCCGCCGGGAGGCCGTGTAGAATTTAACCCGTATAATCTTGACTATATTTTCGGAGGAGCGCAGGATCTTCTCGGAGTGTTAAGTACAGATTACGGTAAGACATGGATACCGATTGAGCCTGAGGGCGGCGGCGGCTTTGGATGTTCCTACGGTGCGCTGGCTTTTGATAAAAATCTCTTGGTATCTGCGGTAGCGGATAGCTGGTATACGTTAAGAACACTCAGAGTCAGTCATGACGGCGGAAAAACATATGAAGGTGATCTGCCTCTTAAACATGGTACGGAACGTCGCGCAACCTCGTTCTGGATATCTCCTTCAGATCCGAACGTTGGATTTGCAGGCGAGTATATGACACATGATCGTGCAGAGACATGGCAGGAGATGAATGGCTGTGCGTTTGTTCTTGCGGTAAATTATTATCATAACAAGGAAGTATACGGTCTGGTACGTAATGGGTATGACGAAGTTATAGTTTGCTCATATGACAATGGCTACACATGGTATCCGTTCTCAAAAACATATATTGATGATCAGAGAGCATCGGATTTGAGTGCTTCTGAGTTCTCCACAGCTATCGGTATGCATATCTGGGACCTTGAATATGACGGTATCAATGATATTCTCTACTATATGCCGGGAAGTGTAAATACCGGAGTTACAATAGTAAGAGTTGAAAATAATGAGCATACAAATATAGGCAGCCACCTTAAGGCTGAAACAATGGGCGGTCATAAATATATGCACGTTATGGATCTTGATCCGAGATACCCGGACATTCTCTATGTCGGAACATATGGCTGTGGTAATTATCAGACTATGACGGCAATACAGCGCTCATGCGACAGAGGAGAAACCTTCCGAGTGATTTCATCAATGGGGGATCCGCAGTCAATCGTAACTGATGGTCCTGCGGCAGGTTCAGGCGCTGAAACACTGGTTGTTCATCCATCCACAGGTGATGTATGGTTATGGTCGGTAGCAGAGGGAATGTGGAGATTCCCTGCTCCGTATGAAAACAAATAATAATGAAAGGCTGATTTGGGTATGAAAAAAATGTTTTTGATATTTCTGTCGCTTTCATTGATGTTTTGTCAAAGCTCATTCGTTTTTGCGAATGAGCCGGCGGTAAGCGGAAATGAAGTGATAGAGATTTCAGATGTAAATGACCTAATGGCATTGGCTGAAGCTGTAAGCTCGGACGATAACGGTTGTGAAGGCTCATATTATAAGTTGACTAATGATATAGATTTAGAAAACGCTTCGTGGTCGAATTATATCGGAACTTATAGTGAGGAGAATGCAAGTAATCCTGTTTTAAAACCGTTTAAAGGCACTTTTGACGGCAATGGTCATGTCATAAGAAATTACAGAATATCGTGTAAGCATAAGTTGTACGCCGGATTGTTCGGTGCTGTAGGCGGAGATGCCGTTATAAAAAATCTCGGTGTTGAAAATGCGACATTCTCCATTGACGAGGATTGGGTATGGACAACGGCGGGGGGTGTTGTCGGATATCTCGTCGATAATGCTAAAATAACCGGTTGTTATGCAAAGAATATAAGCTTTACGGTCGGAGGCACATTTGATAAGAGCAAAATGTCATTGAGCCATGCCGGTGCGTTAGCGGGATATGTAAGAGGCGCAGCAGTTGAAAATAGTTATTCATTGCACACCAATATTCTCAATAGCCTTGCAGACGCCGGCGGCGGTATTGCCGGACAGATATCGGATGGTGCCGCAGTAAGGAATTGTTATACGGATTTATATGTTGCTGTAAGCCCCAAGGCAGGTGTAACGGTGGAGAATACATATTATCCCGTTACTCCGCCATGGCCGTGGAATGACGGACGTGATGAGAATTTAATTTACTACGGAACACAGATTTCGAAGGAAGAGCTTAAAAACATTGCTGAAAGTTTAGGCGGAGATTTTATAAGTGATCCTAATAGTGTGATAAATAACGGATACCCTGTTTTGTCGTGGGAGGTTGACGAGAGATTACTTCCGGGAGATGCCCAAATAATTTCATCATCCCCGGAGGACGGAAGTGACGGAGTTAATATTTATAACAGCAGATTATCTGTGAAGTTTGATAAGTACATTGACTTTTCAACACTTGACAATGACGGTATAATTGTTGAGCCGGAGGCTGAGTTTGAAATTGAGAATACAGATTTATCCGGATCCGATACTATCAGCATTAAGTTTAAAGCATTGAATCTTGCCACTTCATACAACGTGACATTCAGAGATTCAATAAAAACATCGGCCGGCTACTGCATAGCTTCGGATGAAAGCGTTTCTTTTGCCACAGTTTCGGAGTTACCGGATAATTCATTGAAGAACTTGGTAAAGAATGGCGATATGGAGGATTTAACTAATATATTTGTATTCTATCCCGATAACTCGCAGGCGGCAAGTCATATTTCATTTGCACAGGATACAGAGCTGACAGGCACTGTAAACAATGTTCTCAGACTTGATCCCCAATGGGGAGATGAGCCTGTTGTGGCGCGTGATTCAATCACAGCCCCGGGTACATATTATATGTCTGCATGGGTTAAGTCCGATGCAGAGCAAAAAATAGCATTAAGCTGTTATGCTCCGCCCGGACTGAATTCCGGTTGGACAACGGTGAGTACGGTGGTAGAAGCAAACAAATGGACATTCCTTTCATGTGTATTTAATGTAGGTGAAGGTGCCGTGCCTCAGGAGATTGCTATTCGTGCAGTAGGTTCGGTGGATGGCTCGGACGATACAATAGGCATTGAAGTTGATAATTGGAGTATATATGATATTTCAAAAGCTTCGGCCGATGATTTGGGAATTATCTATTCGGGGCTTAGTGACGGCGATGAGGGAATATCACCGATTGCGTTTGAAACCAATGTAAGATTTAATGTGCCCATAAGACAGGATTCATTATTAAGCGGAATAACTCTTAAAGCACAGGACAGCACAACACAGCCGGTGAATGTAAGCTTTGATTATAATGATCTTACAAACTGTCATATACAGTTTGGAGAGCTTTTGCCCGGCACACAGTATACGCTTGACTTCAGCGGGGTTATGAGCATGGCCGGCAAAGCAATGACCGGCAGTAACATAACGTTTAAAACGGTCACAGCACACGGCAAGAATGCGGCAGTCGTGTCGTCTTCTCCGCAAAACGGTGCAGTATCGGTAAAGCGGAGTCAGCTTCCGATATATATTGATTTTGACGAGCCTATAATGCCGAATTCGGTATCAGGCATTAAGGTTACTCCGGATTTGGGTGCAAAGCCAAAGGTTTACACATCAAATCTTAAGAGATGTATTATCGAGATAGATAATGATAAATACGTCAACGGTGAAACATATACCGTAACCGTTCCCCAAACCGTTATGACAATAGATGGGTATAATACAGAAGCATATACCTTCAGTTTTGAGGCTGTAAGCGATGCGTCACTGTTAAGCGAGATTAATAACGCACTCGGTGACAAGGATGCCGTTAAAGCGGCAATTTCGGGTATATATGATGAATTGGGAAGAAAGTGCGCATTGTACAACTATGTATTAGATAATATATCTGAGAAAACAGATGAATTTTACAGCGTTTTTGCGCAGGAATCAAAGCTGGATTCTATAGATGATGTATGCAGAAGTATAAACTCATGTGCGTTTAAGCTTATAATAGGCAGTACATCTGATATGAATACCGTAAAAGAAATACTGTTGCTTGAAGGCTCAATTCTTGACAGCGGAGTAAGGGAAGTGTATGTATCTGTTCTTGACGATACGAACAGAGCTGCAATTGCAAAGTCGGCAATGGACAACAAAGAGTCTGACGTTGATGATATTAAAGATATATTGACAACCGAAATTATATGCAAGTCGATGTGCTACGTTGGCGGTCCGGCAGGAATAAGGAATATTCTTATGCTCACCAAGGACAGTTTCACCGGAGAAAATGATATAAGCAGTCTTTTAGTACAAGCGGAGGCAAGCAGTGCATCGTCAAGAATATACGGTAAATTGCAGGGAATATCACCGACAAGTCTTTCGGCTATAAAATCGGCACTTAAGAAAGCCATAAATGAAGTAAATTCATCAAGCAGCGGCTCCGGCGGCGGTGGCGGCGGTGGTTCATCCTCCGGCATTTCAAAAGGCGCAGGCTCGAGCAGCGGTGCTGTGAATTTTAACGCAGATACTGCAAAGAACAATACCAAAGAAAATAATGTTGAAGAAAAGGTTATATTTAACGACCTCGACACAGTGGTATGGGCAGAGAACAGTATTCTTAAACTCTATCATAAGGGAATTATAAACGGACGCGAGGATGGGAAATTTGCTCCGGCAGAAACCCTTACCCGCGCTGAATTTGCAAAAATTGCGGTTCTTGCAATGGATGGATTGAATACGGCGGCTGATGTTTCATTCGATGATGTTTCGAGAAGTCATTGGAGCTACAGTTATGTGGCAAGTGCCTATGAATTGGGAATAATTAACGGTATGTCAGACACAGTATTCGGCGGAGAACTGCCTGTAACACGACAGGATATGGCTGTTATCTTATACAGAATGGCAGAACAGTCGGGAATTAAAGCGAATAACGTATCACTTGGCTTTAATGATTATAGGACAATTTCGGATTATGCTGTGGAGGCTGTCGGTCATCTCAGCTACCTCGGTATAATAAACGGACGTGAGGACGGAAGATTTGCTCCTAAGGATACTGCAACCAGAGCAGAGGCGGCAGTTGTATTTGACAGGTTTTTGTCAATTCTTGAAACTCAGAAGCAGGAAGGATAGCGATTATGAAATTAAAAAAAGTTTTAGCTTGGATAGTTACAATGTGCATGCTGATAATTCAGCTGCCGCAGGCAATGGCTGAGGAAGAGGCGAAGATGTCCATTGTTTCCTTAAGCATTGAAGACGGGGCAAGAGATATCTCTCCGATAAATCTTCAGCTTGATATGACATTTTCAGAAGCAGTAGATGCGTCAACACTCAAGATGTCGAATTTATCAGTGTCAGGAAACGGCTATGCCGCAATTATAGCGACAGGGGAAAAGACTGCAACATTGTATTTCAACAGATACAGCATTATACCGGGTACAAAGTATACAGTAACGCTAAAATCCGGAATTAAGTCGGTATCAGGAAAATCTCTTGAGGCGAAAAGTATTACATTTACAATCTCAAAAAATATACCTTCATACCGCCAGATGACAAATCCCGGGATGGATGACGCCAACAACATATATGGTCTTGAATCTGAGGCATGGTCAAACTCGGCTATAATAAATGATAACGGAAACAATGTGCTTCAGTTTACTCCCGGCTGGGATGAGGCATCTGTAAGACAGCGTGTTTATGTTAAAACAGGATATACATACGTTGCAAGAGCACGCATAAAGGCCGACTCGGCAACAAAAGCGAGATTGGTTCTCACTTATAATATCCCCGGAGATCAAAATAATTATCATGCCGGTCCCGACGTGGAGCTTAAGGCGGGACAATGGACGGATCTCGAATATAGCTGGACTGTGGATAATAAAGCAGACCTCAGCGAGGTCAAGCAGTGGATTGCGGTATTGAATGCCGGCGTAACAGTATATATAGACGACTGGTATTTCTTTGAGGACGGACACGATGAGGATCCTCCAAAGGCTGAAATCTCAAGCTCCTCCGCCTCAAATATGGTAAGAATGGGGAATCAAAGCATTGACAAGATGAAGGCATTCGGTGTAATTCCGAACGGAATTTCGGAAAATGCCGAGTTAACTCGTCTTGATCTGGCAAGGGTTATTCTTAACATAATAGAATACGATTACGCTGCTGATGCCAAGGCGGCTGTAGGCTTTACGGATGTGGACGAGGCCTCATCAGGTATTGTTGCGGCAATCTCGGAATTAGGCATAATGAACGGCTATGATGATACGACATTCGGTCCTGACGACAGTGTAATGACCGAGCAGGTAATAAAGGTAATACTCAGCATTATGGGTTGGTCCAAAATAGCTGAAAATCAAGGCGGCAATAACAAGGGATACTACCAGATTGGCGCGGAGATGGGATTATTAAAGAATACCGGGCTTAAGGGCGGAGCTGTGGTTACATACGGTGCCCTTGCCAAAATCCTTGATAATATACTTGAAGAGGATGTTCTTACCGTTGATTTTAGCAGAACAAAGAACGGAAATCCAAGCCTGACAAAATCAAATACATTTTTAGAGGAATATTTCGGCTATGTTAAAGCTGAAGGTATAATTGAAGGAACTCCGGAAACATATTTGTATTCGTCTGCAAACATGGGTGAAAATCAAGTATGTATCGGCGGTGTCAATTTTTCGTCCGATGTGGATTTGTCACAGTATATAGGATGTAAGGTAAAATATTATTATGATGAGATAGACGGCGATGATAATAAGCTCGTGTATGTGTATGATATAGGGAACAGAAATAAAATTGTAGATATTTCCACTGTGAACAGTGATGTCAGCTTTGATAATAACACATACCATGTCTGGAGTGACGAAGGTAATAAACAGACACACTATCGTTTGGAAAACGAAATAAGTATTATCTATAACGGAAAATATCTCGGGGAATATACAAATACCGAGGAGACATATGTGCCCGCATACGGCAGTATCAGATTGATAGACAACGGTCAGGGCTATAATGTTGTCATTATCACCGATTTGGAAACTATGCATGTAGGCAGCGTAGATTATGATAAGGAAATCATATACGACAGATTGAGCAATATTTCCGTTAATATATCGGATTGTACAGTTCTTTCAATTAAGGACAAGGACGGGGCAGATTACAAAATAAACGACATAAAGCCGTACAATGTTCTGTCGGTTGCAAGAAGCAAGGACGGAGAAATTGTAAAAATGTATATTGCCTCGGAAAGCCTTACGGGTACGGTCAGCGGAGTTTCAAAGGGTGATGAGCCAACCATCCTTATCGGTGATGAGCTTTACGGTTCAAATGTAAGAACGAGCTATAAAACGGTAAAAGGATTTTTTGAAAGTCAGAATGTAAACACAGGTATGACAGGAACATTCTTCTTTGATTATCTGGGTAATGTCGCTGCGTTCCGTTCGGGAGCTTCATTGAATAATGTGGGCTATTTGGTGAATGCTGTATGTTACGAGGGTGACACCGGCACAGAAATGCAGGTCAAGATATTTAACATGGACGGACAAATGGTAAAGCTCAAGGCGGCTGAAAATATCAAAATTGATACTAGCACTGCAAAAACAGCGGAAATAGCTATGCAGCGTCTTATGAATGAAACCGGCGCGGTTGTTTCTCAGCTGATATTATATGATACAAATCTTGAAGGTGAAGTATCGTTCATTGATACCGCATATAATAAACTTCCACACTGTCAGGACTATCGTACAGTGCAGCCAAAGGACAATGACAATGCTGACGGATTCAGAGTTGTATATTCATCAATTCTTCCTCCGAATCCGTCAAGCCCGTTAAGTACGATAAGCTTCAGCCCGACAGCGCGTAGTTTTAACGGAAAGGTACAGCTTACAGAGGATGCAAAGCTAATCTATGTGCCATTAAACGCAAAGACAGATGACGATGCAAAATTCTATGTTTCGGACAATGTTTGGGATTTGGGAGACTTAGGTGCAGAAACTATTGAGGCATATCAGACACGGGGTAATGCAATAGCTGTTGATGTTGTTGTCGTATATCTTCCGGAGGACAGATATATGACAAATCATGTGGGTGAATATAAGAAAGGTCTTGTTCTGGATAAGGATTCAGAAATAATTGACGGTACTCTTACATTTACGGTTAATTTGATTGACGGAACAAAGCTTTACACCGATGATGAAAGTTTAGTGCAGAATATAGATGTAGGCGATTATATCAGTTGCAGACGGGATGCGTATAATTATATGATTGGCAGTGCAAATGTAATCCTTGATGTTTCAGAACGCGCAATGAGCAGCAGTAATCCATACGGTTCATTCGGTGACTGGGATAGAATGATGTTTGCAAAGGTGTATGATAAGGATGACAATGTTTTGAGGCTTGTTCCGCAACAGTACGATCCGGGAAATTCAGAGTCGCTTTTGAGTGCTGAAACGACAGATATTTCGAAGGCGAAGGTTTATGTTTATTCGGAGCATAAGAAGAAGCGGAATATAGAAAAGGCATCAAGCGGAGATATTCTTGATTATAAGAATTCAGGAAGTTCTTGCTCAGAAGTGATTATATTATATCAGGATGATATGCCGCAGTCGGTTGTTATTTTAAAATAAGATCAAAGCATTAAAGAAATATTTATTATTTAGGGGCAGGGGTCCAGCAAGCCCTTGCCTTTGAATTAGGAAGGGATCGAATGTATTATGTCTGATAATGTAAAAAATTTTATAGATAAAAATTGGGAAAACTGTATACGGCATAATAGAAAAGATGATGGTACATTTATAGGTATGCCGTATCCTTACACCGTTCCGGCAGTAGGACATTTTGAAGAAATGTATTATTGGGATACATATTTTACAAATATAGGTCTTATGATAAGCGGTCGTTATGAGCTTGCAAAAAGTAATACTGATAATATGCTTTATCTTATTAATAAATATGGATTTATGCCAAACGGAAACCGTACATTTTATTTAGGGAATTCTCAGCCTCCGTTTTTAAGCTGCATGGTAAAGGATATATATGATTACTACCGCGATCCCGTATGGCTGTCAGCGGCTTATGATATTTTGAAGAAAGAGTACAGCTTCTGGCAGACAAAGCGTTTATCTGCAATGGGTTTGAATCATTATGACGGTACCTTTCAGAATAATGAGAGGGATTTTGCAGATGCCTTCTTTGAACGTGTGGGAATCATGCCTGATATTGAGCAGAATAAACTGGCGAGGCATACTATTTCATGCTGTGAAAGCGGATGGGATATGAATCCGAGATGGGGCTGTGAAGGTTATAATTTTGCTCCTGTCGATCTCAACTCATTGTTATTCATGCTTGAGCAAAACATGGCATTCTTCGCTTTGGAGCTTAATAACCGGGAGGATGAGGAATGGAATAAGCGGGCAGAGCTTCGCCGACATCTGATGATAGAAAAGATGGATGACGGCAGCGGACTGCTCTTGGATTATAATTTTGAAAAAGACAGCCGCAGCTGTATATTGTCCGCTGCATCGTTCTTTCCGCTGTTTGCAGGATTGGCAGATGCGAGCCATGCCGATGCAATGATAAAAAATCTTAATCGTATTGAGAGCAAAAACGGTATATTGGCCTGTGAAAAGAATAATGAGGTAGGAATATATCAATGGAGTTATCCGAACGGATGGGCATGTTTGCAGTATATAGCAATAATAGGTTTGGATAATTATGGCTATAAGCCGGAGGCGAAACGTATTGCGGAAAAATATGTTAAGCTTGTTGATAAAATTTTTGAAGAAACAGGAAATATATGGGAAAAATATAATGTAGTGAACGGCAGCCTTGAGGTATCGGACGAATATAAACAGCCGGCAATGATGGGATGGAGTGCCGGAGTATATTTAGCAGCTGATAAATACCTTTCTGCAAATAATGAGTAAAGCTGTAATTAAAATGAAGGAGTAAAAGGAAAATGAGCAGAGAATATTTTGAGAATAGGATTAAAGAAGTAACAGAAAACCACAAGATGGTTACATCAAGAAAAAATACGGCAAAATTCAGTATAAACGGTGTATTCAATCGCTATAAGTACCCTGTACTTATGCGTGAGGATATTCCGCTTAACTGGAGATTTGATTATTCTTATGAGAGAAATCCGATGTTTTTGGAGCGTATCCGCGTAAATGCCATAATGAATTCAGGTGCGATATATCTTGACGGTAAATACATTCTTGTTGCTCGTGTTGAGGGTAACGACAGAAAGTCGTATTTTGCGGTTGCGGAAAGTGACAACGGTGTAGACGGTTTTAAATTTCGTGAAAGACCTATTGTACTGCCAAAGGTTGAGGAAATAGATACCAATGTATATGATATGCGTCTTACTCAACATGAGGACGGATGGATTTACGGACTGTTCTGCAGCGAGAGAAAAGATACTTCTGTTGATGATACATCCTCCGCTGTTGCAAAGTGCGGTATTGTAAGAACAAAGGATTTTGACACATGGGAAAGAATGCCTGATTTGATATCACCCAATCAGCAGAGAAATGTTACGCTTCATCCCGAATTTGTTGACGGAAAGTATTTGCTTTATACAAGACCGTCGGATGGATTTATTGATGTCGGCAGCGGCGGAGGAATAGGTGCGGCATTTGTAGACAGTATGGAAAATGCTGAAATAAAGGACGAAAAAATAATAGATGCAAGAGTTTACCATACCGTAAAGGAAGTTAAAAACGGAGCCGGTGCAACGCCTATAAAGACAAAAGAGGGTTGGCTGCATGTGGCACATGGTGTAAGAAATCATGCAACAGGTCTAAGATATGTTCTTTATTGTTTTATGACCGCTCTTGATGATCCGACTAAGGTTATATATCAGCCGGGCGGATATTTCCTTGCGCCTAAAGGTGCTGAGCGTGACGGTGATGTTTCGGGCTGTGTTTTTTCAAACGGCGCAATCGTCGATCCTGACGGCAACATGTTTGTTTATTATGCATCGGCTGATACAAGGCTTCATGTTATTTCGACAACAGTAGATAAAATGGTTGACTATTGTATGAATACTCCGGAGGACGGGCTTACAACCCATACAAGTGTTGAAAATATATGTAATCTGATTGATGCGAACAAGGATTACTATAAAGAGGTATAAGCAGCCGTTTTAAACGAGGGTTTATAAAAAACTTTTAAATTTTGTTGACAGAAAAATACATGTGTAAGATATGTTATTAATTTTCATATCTTACACATGATGTTTGATCTTAGAATACACGGTTTCCCCCATGGCTATACAGCCGATATCATTTTGGATATTTCTCTCTCCCTCTCCATACCGTGTATTCTATGATGAGAGATTATTATGTATATGAATATAAAAACAGAACCGAATCTATAAATTAAGGAGGATTTAACTATGGTAAAGGTAGTATTGGTAGGTGCAGGAGACAGAGCGAATGAGTATTCAAAATACGCATTGCTGTGCCCTGACAAAATGAAGATAGTTGGTATAGTTGATCCCGATAAAATCAGAAATGATATTATGAGAGAACGATACAATGTACCTAAAGAAAATTGTTTTGCAAGTGTTGAAGATTTTGTCAGGAGAGATAAGTTTGCAGATGCGGTTATTAACGGAACAATGGATCATCTTCATGTGCAGACATCTATTCCGATTTTAAGAAAAGGTTATGATATGCTTTTGGAAAAACCTTTTGCAGTGAATCAGACGGAAATGCAGGAGTTAGTTGATGTTGTTACGGAAACCGGCAGAAAGGTATATATATGCCACGTTCTTAGATACACACCTTTTTATTCCGAAATTAAAAAGCATCTTATGAACGGTGATATCGGCAGAATTATAAGCATTCAGCAGGATGAACATGTAAGTTATCATCATATGGCAGTTTCGTATGTAAGGGGCAAATGGCGTTCGGAAAAGGTGTGCTTTGCGCCGATGCTTTTAGCGAAGTGCTGTCATGACATTGATCTTATGATGTGGATGCTTTCCGATATTGAGCCGGTATCAGTGGCAAGCTATGGCGGAGACTTTCAGTTTACAACTAAAAATAAGCCTGAAAATGCAGGGACAAGATGCATGCTTGATTGTCCTCTTAATGATAAATGCGCATTTTCAGCACAGACAAATTATGTAGAACCGCAAGCATGGGATCAGTATGTAACTCAGCCCTTAGAGGCAAAGGGATATAAATGGGAGCTTTACAAACCATATACGGAGGAACAAAAAGCCATATTGATTGAAGCTCTTAATACATATAATGATTACGGAAAATGTGTATGGGATTTTGAGCGTGACGGAAATGTTGACCATCAATCTGTAATTATTAATTTCCGAAATGGCGCAACAGGTGTGTTTAATCTTGTCGGAGGGGCTTCAAAAGCAGAAAGAAATATTCATATTATTGGTACCAAGGGTGAAATTAAAGGTGAATTCGATTCGGGTAAATTTGTTTTGCGAACAATTGAGCCTAAGGAGGAATCTGGTTATATCGAACAGGAATTCAGCATTGATATGCTGGGCGGTTCAGCCGGTGAGCAGGGTGCACACGGTGGTGGAGATATCAGGCTGATAGCTGATTTCTGCAATGCACTTGAAGGCGGAGAAAAGTCCATTTCCTGCACAGATATTATGGATTCTACCAAGAGCCATATGGTTGTGTTTAAGGCTGAAGAATCAAGAAAGTCCGGAAAAATAGTCGAGATTAGCTTATAATACATTTCGGTTCATTCGGGGACAGGAAAATATAACACAGTACTAACGCAAGAAAGGGAATAAATAAAATGAAAAAGATAATAGGTATTATACTTACACTCAGTATAATTGCAGGTTTTATGCCTGCGATTTCGGCGGCAGGCGGTGCGGGAATGTCGTTTGAAACCGTATTAATTGAAAATTCAGACGAGCTTAAAGCTCTCGCAGATACAGTAAACAGCGGTACGGACAGCGGTGCAGGTAAATATTATAAACTCACGGCAGACATTGATCTTGGCGGAGAAGCATGGACACCTATCGGCCATTTTAAATATGACGATAATGATGGTGCTGTTGTATTGGAGTCAAATCCTTTTATGGGCGTGTTTGACGGTGATGGGCATATTATATCAAATTATAAAATATCAAATGCAGACGGAAAAACTACCAAAGGCTTGTTCGGCGCAATAGGCAACGGCAGTACTGTTAAAAATCTTGGTGTTAAAGATGTAATTATTTCGAATGATTTATCCTGGAATTGGACAGCTGCCGGTGCAATTACCGGCATAGCTCTTGAAGGCTCTAAAATATCCGGATGTTTTGTCAAAAATTTTTGGATGGGTTTTGCTGAGGGAGCAACAAGTGCAGATCGCGGATATAACGCGGTCGGCGGCATTGCAGGCTTTCTTTACGGGACTATGGACAGCTGTTATTCAGTTGGCATGACCTTAGGCTCGGATATGTATTGGCAGATTAAAGGCGGTCTTGCAGGTAAGATGCTTAGAACTTCTGATATAAGAAACTGCTATACGGATTCATATACTTCAGTGGGCTATATTGGAGATAATGTCAATGTTACAAACACATACTATGGCACAGAAGCCCCGTGGCCGTATGCTTATGGTGCCGATGGTATGAAATATTACGGAACACAGACAACTCTTGATGAGCTTAAATTAAAAGCTGAAGAGCTGGGTAATGCGTTTGAAGCTGACAGTAATGCCATAAATGACGGTTACCCGATCCTTAGCTGGGAAAAATTTAATGAGATACCGGGGATGGAAGGCAACGGATGTTTTGATAATCCGTATTTGATTAAAGACATAAACGGATTAAAGAAAATTTCTGACATGTCGAATACATCCGATATGTATTTTAAGCTTATGACGGATATAGATTTGGGCGGCACGGAGTGGACAACACACATCGGTGCAACGGAGTCAACAGCTTTTAAGGGCGATTTTGACGGCAATGGTCATATTATTAAAAATTATAAGTTTGAGGTCAGCGGTAATGATTACAACACATACGCTCTGTTTTCTTATGTATCCGGTAATGCATATATACATGATTTAGGTGTTGAAAATATCAGCTTTCACATAGACACATGGTGGGATTCGTATAACAGCATATGCGGCGGCATTGTGGCTAAGATCAGTGAAAATGCAGACATTGAGCGTTGTTTTGCAAAAAACATTGTTTTCACAACCTCGTTTGTCAGAGGAACCGATGGATACAATCAAGGTGAGTTTGGCTGCGGCGGCGGATTGATTGGTGAGGTATACGGAGAAGGGGTTGAAATAAGAAGCTGTTATTCACAAGGTTTTAAGGAAGAATTGAAAGAGGGATCGTGGGATATTGTAAATTACGATGGCGGTATACTTGGAAAGGGTACCAATGTTGGTATAATAGAAAATTGTTACTCAGACACAACGATAGGAAGAACTGCCGATTGGGTTGAAGTAAATAATTGTTATCAATCCGGTTCAAGTAAGGAATGGCCGGAAGGATTTTACTGGGCATATATTGAAATGCCGGAGAATGGACTGGGTTATGAATGGTGTGTGGATTTTGTACCGTCACAAAACGGGCCAAAGCTTAAATGGGAAGAAAATACAGGATATTATGATAGATTGATTCCCGTAGGTACCATGAATATGACAAGTGAGACGGCAAAAAGCCGTTTTGGGCTGTCAGATGGTGAAATTTTATACGGAAGAAAGTACAGAAATTCATCTGTGCTAAGACTTCCTGAGGGACAGACAATTACTTATCCTGTATCATTGACTGAAAATGAGTATTATAGAGTATCATTTAAAGCTGCTGCACAGAACACGGACTCAAACATTTCCTTTTGCCTGGGTGATGACGAGATTCAATTTAAAGATACTGTTATCAGAAATAAATGGGAGAATAAGGCAGCCTATGTCAAGGCATCAAGCACAGGTTTGGCAGACTTAAAAATCAGCGGAACATCAGAAATGCTCATTGACGATATTGATGTTGTTTGTGTAAATCCTGATATTGAGGTTGAAGCAATTAAAAACAGCATTGAGTTGAAGTATCAAAGACTTGATGTTGTTGACTGTGATTTAAAGTTTAGCTCCACAATTTATGATGGCATAGAGCTTACTTATAATGGAAGTTATATCAACGAATACGGAAGGCTTACAGAGGAAATTCCTGTTGGTTTTGGCACTGTAACCGATAATCTTACTGCAACGGTGCAGGTTGGAGATCGAATTGCAGCAGCCTCCATGGATTTGAAGGTAGCTATGCGAGAGCCGTATGATATATTGAGTATAGGTTTGGTTGATGAAAATGGCAACAGTGTTTACGGTCTTGAAAAAGCCTATGAGGTAAATGCGGTTAATATAGACATCAATGAAATGACTCAAGGGGCAAAGCTTTATGCGGCTCTTTACAAGAATGAAGTGCTCGCAAAGGTAAAAATTGCTCCTATTACAAGCAACAAGGTTAAATTAAATTTAGAAGTCGGAGATGCTGACAAGCTTAAATTATTCGTGTTATCAAATGATACAGTTACACCGCTTGCGATGCATGAGGAATCACTTGATGTGTTGGAAGATGATGCAAGAGTCACAATCCGAACAATAGGGGATTCGATTTGTCAGACGTATGACAAAGCTTATCAGGATAGTTATTATGGTATAACCGGCTGGGGGCAGGTGATTAGAGAAGAATTTTTAAGTAATGTAACGATTGATAATTCTTTGGCAAGAAGCGGTATGTCAGCATTTGAATTTCTTACAAGCCGCGAGGATAGAATAGGACAGCTTGCAAACAAGCTGCAAAAAGGTGATTATGTTTTAATTCAGCTGGGAACAAATGATCCTAATTACGGAACTAAGGAGGATTTTAAGTGTTATATTAATCAGTTTGTTTCCATGGCAAGACAAAAGGGTGCAATCCCTGTTTTAATTACACCGCCTGATACATATGATGCGGCAACTGATGAAAAGGCGGCAGATGGTATTCACTATGTGGTAGAATCTAAACTGATGGGATTTCCGGATGTATTCCGTGAAATCGCAAAGGAAAGAGATATTCCCCTGATTGATTTCAACAAGGAATGTCTTGATTTAATGGCGAATATCGGATTTAGCGGAATAACAGAGCTTGGGTATTTTATAGGACAAAACGGCGATACATTCCATTTTACAGAAGAGGGGGCAAAATGGATTGCGGCAGGCATTGCCGAAGGTCTTGAAGAGTTAGGAATGCCTATTGCAAAATTCAGAGGAGTTTATTCTCCTGTTGCGGGAATGGCAAAGCTTCCTGCAGAGAGTTTTACAATAGCATCATCTGCATCCGATACACCGATTGCGGCGGATGAAGCTGTTGATGGGAATTACCTTACCGTTGCCTCAATGGGAGATTACAACGGCAAAGCGATTTATGATATAAACGGAAATATCGGCAGTGATTATATTTCACTTATGACTGTGGAAACAACTTCGAGTGTTGAAGTAGACAGCATTAAGCTTAATTATGAGTTTGCTACTGCTATGTATGATGGCACTTTTTATACATTTGGTCCGGCAATGTATTTGAATAAACCCGTAATTCCATGGCCTGAAGGTCTGGAAATCTATGCAAGTGATACGGGTGAAAATAATTCGTGGAAGAAAGTGTATGATTCGCCGAGCCTTAAAGGCTGTATTCGTACAGAAATACGACCTGAAATTTTATGGAATTCAACGGGAGGAAAGCAAACATATTATTTGTTTCCGCTTGATATACCTACTTCAGCAAGATACTTCAGAATAGCAATAAGAGATATAAAACCATGGTTAGGTGGTATTAATATTCCCGAAGTTGAACTATATGGAAATATGGCTTCGGTAGAGTCTGCAAATTATAAACCCATATCCATGGATATTCCTGATAGTACAAGTGTGGCTATCTCAGGCAATGGCGAATTAGGAGATGGATTTGGATTGGCAGGAAACCTCATTTATCTTAATGTTAAGACTAAAAAAGGATATGAGATAGAAAGTGTTTCGGTAAATAATGACAGCTTGGCTCAAACAGACGGAGTATACTGCTTTTCAATGCCGGATACAGCGGCCAATATTGTTGTGAAAAGCCGTGTTTGTGAAGAAGGACTTCCTAAAATGAATCTTACAAGTGCATATCTTGCGCAAGGATACAAGGCAGTGCAGACAGGAGAGGTTCCTGTGATAAGCTTTCAGTTTGATTCGGATGTAGGAAATATAAATCGTGATATGATTTTAGTAAACAATGAGGCAGAATCCGGTCTTGTTCAACATGCTTTTGTCGATGCTGTAAACTCAAAGCTTGTGCATGTAGTGATGTATAGCGACAAGTTAGATGCAGGAAAGATATATAAGATTAGTTTTAGTAATAAGGTATTTTCAAAGGAAGGTGCGGCTATTAATGGTGAACCCTCATATACTTTTGCAACAGCTGCTGATTACAGGGGCATATCAGGTGATGAATACGAAAAAACGGATGGTCAGGAATGGACAAGCAAAAATCCGTATGTTACATTCGATACATATAATCAAGCCGGGAATGTGTGGAAACAGATTCCGGGAGTGTCACAGGAACTTCGGGATATGGGAGTATCAGGAGGCGAAGGCGGACAGTGGATGCAGGCAATTGAGGTCGATTCGGTTGATGGCTCGCTTTTGTTTGCCGGAGTTGATATAGGAGGTATGGTACGATCAACTGACGGCGGACAGTCATGGCATAGAAGCACAAGCGGATTTTTGGCTGCAGGATGTGTTGATATAAAAATTGATCCCAACAATAAGAATCGCGTTCTTGCTATTGGTTCGCTCTCGGATTCTTCTGTGTGCGGAATATATTTGTCAGAAGATATGGGACATTCATGGAAACAGGTATATTCATATATATTTAACGGACAAAGGGACACTCGAAAGCAGCTTGCGTGGGATAAATCAAGTAAGGACGATGTAACCGGAGGCAGCAAGGTTGCATATTGGTCAAATTTGTATAAGTTGGTTGCGAGCAATGAAGGCTACGACCAGGAATGGATACAGCCAAAAACAGATAAAGTAGGCGGTTTATTTAAAACAACGGACGGAGGCAAGAGTTGGTTTTTGGTGAATGCTGATATGTCAGACAGCGTTGTTGAGGTAAATCCAAATGACGGTACGGTATATGTAGGAAATGAACGTGGATTTTTTAGAAGTACTGACGGAGGAGTAACCTTTGAACACATATATTCAGATGAGCCCATTTATGGTCTGGATGTTATAGATACATATCCCAATAATGTATATATAAATAACAGTCAAGGTGTCCTTGTTTCAACCGACAGTGGACGAACCTTTGAATTTATAGGTAATGGAGCATCGGGAGGTTCGGGATTCCCGTACCGCACAAATTTAACCGATGTTAGAAATATAACAAGAGACTTAGCGGTAAGTCCGGCAAATCCAAATCATATGCTGGTGGACAGCCGTGACTATATTAATTATAACAACAGGCGTTATTACAGTAAAGACGGCGGAAAAACATGGAATGAATGTGAGTATGATAACTCAAAGGACTTTTTCTTTAATCATAACAGACAGCACCCATTTGCATGGCATCCGACAGACGAAAACAAGGTATGGTCATTAGGCGGTGACTGGATAACCTCCAGCAGTAATGGAGGAAAGACCTTTGTTTGGGACGCAAACGGATATTGTGGAACACCACCGGGGGGAAGATTTAATTTCAATCCATACAATACAAATCTTTTGTTTATCGGAGCGCAGGATTTGCTTGGTATGATAAGCAAGGATATGGGATATACATGGACACCAATACGAGCTGCAGACGGTTCCGGCTTTGGATGTTCATACGGTTCTGTTGCTGTAGATGAAACAACGTTTATTTCATCAATGTCCAAAGCATGGTCGGATGGCGGATTTATCGGTATAAGCACCGATGGCGGAAATACTTTTACATTACATGAAGAGCTGCCGATTAAAACGGGATTTGCAAGACGAGCAAGATCCTACTGGGTGTCGCCGAGAAACAATCATACTGTTATTGCGGGTGAATATATAAGCTATGATAAAGGTCAAAGCTGGGAAGAAATAACTGATTGGGGCTGCAATAATGTGGTTGCTGTTAACTACTATCACAACAAGGAGCTGTGGGGTGTAGTGAAAAAGTGGAAAGATAGTGCTTACCGATGGGCGGAGTATATAGTGTGCTCCTATGACAACGGAAGAACATGGTATCCGTTTGCCGAAGCTTTGGCAGACGATCAAAGAATACTGTATGATCA
Source organism: Clostridiales bacterium (assembly GCA_029219585.1). Taxonomy (GTDB): domain Bacteria; phylum Bacillota; class Clostridia; order UBA1381; family UBA1381; genus Ornithomonoglobus. The sequence goes on along the minus strand of JAQXTR010000045.1, from coordinate 10,513 downwards.
AGCTACCGGATATAAGTTAGGATCGGGTATACATATATGGGATGTTGAGTATGATGGAATAAACGACATTTTATATTATGTTGCAGGAAATGATAATACCGGAGCGGTTATTATTAAGGTTGATAAAAATGAAAGTATGAATATTGGAAAAAACGCGAACGGGTTAGATGCTACCGGTGCTAAATTCTTTCATACTATTGCGTTAGACCCAAGATATCCCGAAATTCTATATACGGGCGCCTATGATACTATAAGGCATGAAGCGGCAGTTCAACGTTCATGTGATGGTGGAAAATCATTTCAGACATTAACTGCGGCAGGCGCAAAATCATCAATAGTGAAGGATGGCCCCAGTGCAGGAACAAGTGTTGAATCACTGGTAGTTCATCCTATTACCGGTGAGCTTTGGGTGTGGTCAACCGCAGAAGGTATTTGGACATTCCCGGCACCTTACGAAAATTAAAAGTAAAATCTTATTAAACTATAGAGTATTCTGTTTTGGAGATAAAATTCATGTAAAACAAGAAATGGAGGATGTTTGAGAATGTTGGAGGAATTATTAAAAAGGCATTCTGCGCTTAATGAATGTAAGGAGGATATAAGTGCCGCACTTGATCTTATAATTAAAACATATGAGAATAAGGGTAAAATACTTGTGTGCGGCAATGGAGGAAGTGCTGCTGATAGCGAACATATAGTGAGTGAACTTATGAAGGGCTTTATGAGTATGCGTCCTGTTGATGATAACAGAATACCTGAGTATTTGAGAGAAAATCTTCAGGGTGCATTGCCTGCAATATCACTGCCGAGTCAGATCGCAGTATTGTCGGCATATATTAACGATGTAAAGCCGGATATGATGTATGCGCAGCTTGTATACGGATACGCAGATGAACACGATTTGATAATAGGACTGTCCACATCGGGAAATTCGGCAAATGTCGTAAATGCTGCCTTAACGGCAAAAGCTGTTGGAGCAAGAGTATTATCCCTTACCGGAAAACGTGACAGTAGGTTGTCGGAAATATCGGATGTTACAATCAGAGTACCGGAAACAGAAACCTATAAGGTACAGGAATATCATTTGCCGGTATACCATTATCTTTGTGCCGCAGCGGAAAAATATTTTTTTGAGGATAGCTCGGCTCTTGAATAAAATATTAAAAGACTGATATACAAATACTTATATTAATGATTGAATACGAGAAAGGAAATATATATGTTAAAAGCTTATAATATCGAATCGGATTTGATAATCAATCCATTTAATAGTACAGAAATTTTGTATGCGTTTCATGACATTGACGGAACACATTCTTTAATACGAGAATGGCCGCCTGTTATGAGCATTTGTCTGGATTATGTCATTAGAAACGGAGTATGTGACGGGTTTGACAGCAAGGAAAATGAAAGAATACTTATTGAAGCTGCCGGAAAGAAAGCATTGCCGGAAACAGATAAATTCTGTGTTGAGTCGGCGGGACTTTCGGCTCTGACTCAGATGGAGTGGGCGATTAGACGTTCCGTTGAAGAGGGAAACATAAGTGTGAATTGTGATATGGATACTAATTCGGAAATAATAAACAGGATTTGGAACGGCGAAGAAATTTTTGACGATTTACTGGAAACGGATGAGATGAATACTCTGTTAAAAGATAAAACACCTCGGTTATTTAAGCTTTATGAAGCTGTTCTTAACGGTTACTGTCGTGACAAAAATCTTGAAAAAGCTAAGAACAATCCCTCTGAATTTCAGGTAAAAGGTTCAATGGAGTTTATGAGGTTTTTAAAGGAGCATGGTGTTAAAAACTATTTCGTTACCGGAGCTGTTGTTGAAAAAGGCATGGGAATGTATGAGGAGGTTGAGACACTGGGTTATAAAATAGGAAAAGATGAAATAGTTGAAGATATAATAGGTTCGACATGGACAGAAAAAATTCCCAAAGAGATGGTCATGCGAAAGCTTAGAGAGGAGCTAAATATAAGCGGTAAAAATATTCTTGTTGTCGGGGATGGCAGAGCGGAAATTCTTGCCGGAGTGGAAATGGGGTCTGTGGTAATGAGCAGACTTCCCAAATCGGCACAGTATCAGAGAAATCTGCATGAAACTCTCGGCTCAAACATAATTGTTGAGGATTATCTTAATGATGACATATATAGGATATTACATTAAGGTTGTAAAAGCATATTGCGATAATAAATCATATAAAAGAGTACAGGAGAGAAAGTAAATGGAATTAAAACATAAAACAATACTGTTTCTTGGTGACAGTATAACAGAAGGTTGTGCCGCAAGCTCGCCGGATAAGATATATCATCAGCTAATCAAGGAAAAATACGGACTTAGGGCTGCTGTCAATTATGGAATAGGCGGAACAAGAATAGCAAGACAACAAACAAAATCCGATCCTGCTATATATGATGAAGATTTTTGCAAGCGGTTTCCTATGATGCAGTCGGATGCAGATGCCATCGTTGTTTTTGGAGGTACAAATGATTATGGACATGGCGATGCGCCGATAGGTACATTTAATGACAGAACTGTAAATACATTCTACGGTGCCTGTCATGTGCTTATGGAGGGCTTGATGAATAAGTATATAGGAAAACCGATTATATTTATGACGCCGTTGCACCGCTTGCTTGAGAATTCAAAAATCATTAACGGAAAAGAAACAGATATAACTTTAAAGGATTATGTTGATGCAATAAAGGAAGTTGCACAATATTATTCACTGCCCGTATTGGATTTATATTCAGAAAGCGGACTTCAGCCCAATGTAAAAAGTAATTGTGAATACTATTTTTCAGATGGATTGCATCCAAATGATAATGGGCATGCGCATATAGCGGAAGTGTTGGGTATGTATCTTGAAAGAAAAATGTAAAAATATACAATAAATTTTGAAAGTGATGATTGATGTGAATGAAAATATTTTAAAGAGCTATAAGCTTTGGTGTGAGGATAATTATTTTGATAACGCCACAAAAAAAGAGCTTCTTGCAATCAGCGGAGATGAAAAGGAGATTACCGAACGGTTTTACACCGATCTGAAATTCGGTACCGGCGGACTGCGCGGGATACTCGGAGCGGGTACAAACAGAATGAATATATATACTGTTCGGAAAGCGACACAGGGACTTGCAAATTTCGTATTAAAGGAAAACGGCGCAGACAGGGGAGTTGCAATCGCGTATGATTCAAGAAGAATGTCGCCGGAATTTGCCCGGGAGACCGCGTTGTGTCTTGCTGCAAACGGGATTAAGGTATATATTTTTGAAAGCCTGCGTCCGACTCCAGAGCTGTCATTTGCTCTCCGTGAGCTTGGCTGTATAGCGGGAATTGTAATAACCGCAAGCCATAATCCGGCTGAGTATAACGGATACAAGGTATACTGGGAGGATGGCGCGCAGATTACATACCCGAAGGATATTGAAATTATAAGCGAGGTAAACGCCATAGAAAGCTATAACAGCGTTAAGACAATGACGGAGGCCGAAGCTGTAAGCGCGGGGTTATATAATGTTATCGGCACAGAAATTGATGATAGATATATGCAGGCTCTTAAAGCCCTTGTTTTAAATCCTGATGTGATTAAAAAACAGGCATCATCCTTCAAAATTGTATACACTCCGCTCCACGGCACGGGAAATTTGCCGGTCAGAAGAATATTAAATGAGCTTGGATTTGAAAATGTGTATGTTGTTCCCGAGCAGGAAAAGCCGGACGGAGCGTTCCCTACAGTAGGCTATCCGAACCCGGAGGACCCGGCGGCATTTGCGCTTGCTCTGGAGCTTGCAAAGAAGGTTGACGCAGATCTCGTGCTTGCAACAGATCCGGATGCGGACAGATTGGGAGTATATGCAAAGGACAGCAGAACCGGTGAATATGTTTCATTTACCGGGAATATGTCAGGTATGGTGGTATGTGAATACCAGCTTTCCCAGCGTAAGGCAAAGGGTATGCTTCCTGAGAATGGCGCAGTTGTAACAACAATAGTGTCCGGTAAAATGGCGCGCGCCGTGGCAAAGGAATACAATGTCGATCTGATTGAAACACTCACAGGCTTCAAGTATATCGGTGAGCAGATTAAGTTCTTCAAGCAGGACGGTTCGCATGAGTTTTTATTCGGGTACGAGGAAAGCTATGGATGTCTTGTAGGAACTCATGCAAGAGATAAGGATGCTGTAGTTGCAGTTATGGCACTCTGCGAGGCGGCGGCCTATTATAAGGAGCAGGGTCTGACGCTCTGGGATCAGATGATAAAGCTCTTTGATAAGTACGGTTACTATAAGGAGGCGCTTCACACGGTAACACTCAAGGGTATTGAGGGAGCGGAGAAGATACAGAGTATTATGAACTGTGTACGAAACAATCCCCCGTCAAATATAGGCGACTATAAGGTGAACGCATTTTATGATTACAGCAAGGATGTTCGTATTGATAATGTAACCGGAACAACTGGAAAGACAGGGCTTCCGAACTCGAATGTTCTTTACTTTGAGATGGAGAATGATACATGGTGCTGTGTAAGACCATCGGGGACGGAGCCTAAGATTAAGCTGTATATGGGAGTAAAAGGCAGTTCACAGGACGAGGCGGATACAAAAATGGAGAGCTTTAAGGCAGCTGTTTTAAGACTTTTGGAGGATTGATAGGATGAACAAGGAAATACTATTTCTTGAACCTGTATTCAAGCAAATGATATGGGGCGGAAACAAGCTCCGCACAGATTTTGGTTACGATATTCCCGGTGACAATACAGGAGAATGTTGGGCAATCAGCTCACATCCGAACGGGGACTGTATTGTGTCCGAGGGGGCATATAAGGGTATGCACCTCAGTGAGCTGTGGAATAAGCACAGAGAATTATTCGGAAATGCCGAGGGGGACAGATTTCCGCTGCTTATTAAGATAATAGATGCCAAACAGGATTTAAGTATACAGGTACATCCTGATGATGAATATGCAAAAGTACATGAGAACGGCTCCTTGGGCAAAACAGAATGCTGGTATGTGCTTGACTGTGAGGAAAACACATCTATTGTGATCGGGCATAATGCTAAGGATAAGCAGGAGCTTGAAGCTATGATACATGGGGAAAGATGGGGTGAATTTATAAGGGAGGTTCCTGTGCATAAGGGGGATTTCTTTCAGATTAATCCGGGCTGTCTGCATGCGATAAAGGGCGGAACACTTATCCTTGAAACGCAGCAGAACAGTGACATCACTTATCGTGTATATGATTATGACCGTTTGCAGAACGGAAAGCCTCGCGAGCTTCATGTAAGACAGAGTATTGATATTATAAAAGTTCCATTTGAGGCATATGAAGGAGAAAGACGGGTGGTCCGTGAAGAAAATATTATTATAGAGAAGCTCGTTGATTGTAACTATTATGCGGTAGATAAGATAGATGTATTTGGAAAAGCAGTTATGGAGCAGAACCATAAATTTGTGAATGTAAGTGTTATTGACGGAAACGGCAGTATAAATGGCATTAAAATATATAAAGGTAGACACTTTACTATTCCGGCGGAATATGGTATAATAGAGTTGGATGGAAAGATGAGTTTTATTGCTTCTTATATATAAGTGCTATATAAGTGCGATAGACGCATATACATATTTAGCGAGAGGTCGGTAGTATAATATGGTACATAAATCATTGCAGGATGAACTCAATATTCGTGTTCTGGGAAGAAATATAGGTAAGAGAAGTGAATTCCTGACATTATTTCATGCGGCAAGCGGTGTTGAACTTGATATTGCGGCATCAGAGCTGTGGATGGAATTTATATAAGATTATTCGGTTTTGGAGCCGTGGATAAGTATTGAAATAAACGGATGCCGTATTTGCAGGCAAATGATAGATAAAGGAACTCATAGAATATGTATTTTCAGAGGTATGAATCCTGATGTTAAAAAGCATGTTAGAGTGTTCAGAGATATTCAAGCTATGAATGATGATGAGGATTGCTTACTGCGAATCGGATATATTGAGCATGACGGATGTATATTTCCTTTACCGGAAAAGAAACACAGAATAGAATTTATAGGTGACAGTATAAGCTCCGGTGAGGGGGTTATAGGTGCTAAATGCGAGGAAGACTGGGTATCAATGCTTTTTTGTGCTTCGGCGGCATTTACAGTTAAGACAGCCGATTACATGGATGCGGATTTCAGAGTTGTTTCACAGAGCGGGTGGGGTGTCCTGTCATCATGGGATAATAATCCGTATAAGGTTATTCCGCATTATTATGAACAGGTATGCGGTATGACCGGCGGAGCGAGAAATAGAGAACTCGGTGCTCAGGAGCTTTATAGTTTTGACGAATGGAAACCGGATGCAGTTGTAATAAATTTAGGCACGAATGATGAATCTGCATTTCGTCAGCCTGAGTGGGTTGATGCACAAACTGGAGAAAGGTTCAAGCAGCGTTTGGATGATGACGGTTCGTATAACTGTGAGGACATTGAACGGTTTATTGAAGCTGCCGCCGCGTTTCTTGTGACTGTCCGCAAAAACAATCCGGCAGCTGAAATTGTATGGGCATACGGTATGCTGGGATGCAGCTTCCTACCATATATTACGGAAGCAGTCAAAAGATATGTGGAAGAAAGCGTCGATTTAAAAGTATCGTTTTTTAAACTGCCTGATACTACGGAGAAAACGGTTGGAGCGAGGCAGCATCCGGGCGAGGCAAGCCATATGAATGCGGCGTTAGAGCTATCAGCATATTTAAAAAGCAGATTAGGAGGAGGTTAATATGGGTTTCAAAAAGGATTTTGTATGGGGTGCGGCGACATCATCTTATCAGATAGAAGGAGCATATAACGAGGACGGCAGAGGAATGAGCATATGGGATGTGTATTCTCACGAGCCGGTAAAGGTGTTTGGAAATCATACCGGAGATACGGCATGCGAACATTATCACCGTTTCAAAGAGGATGTAGCACTAATGAAGAAGATAGGAATAAAGGCTTACAGGTTTTCCGTAAGTTGGAGCCGTATTATTCCGGACGGAACAGGCGCAGTCAACGAGAAGGGGATAGCGTTTTATTCTGAGTTAATAAATGAATTAAAAGAAAATAATATAGAGCCGTATATAACGTTGTTCCATTGGGATTTACCTTATGAGCTGCACAAGAGAGGCGGATGGATGAATCCAGACAGTGTAAAATGGTTTGCCGATTACGCTGCTCTTGTTGTTGCACGCTTTTCGGACCGCGTTACAAATTTTATTACGTTTAATGAGCCGCAATGCTTTATTGGTCTTGGATACTATAAGGCTGAGCATGCACCCGGTCTTAGGCATCCTGTTCGTGATGTTTTTGAAATGAGTCATAATGTGCTGAAGGCGCATGGCGCGGCAGTTATAGCAATGAGAAAAAGTGCCAGGCAGAATATAAAAATAGGCTATGCTCCTACCGGGACGGCGGCAATTCCGGTAAGCGAAAGCGCGGAGGATATTGCAGCTGCGAGAAAGCTTATGTTTGAATGTCCGGCGTTGGAAAACTGGACATGGAATGTAAGCTGGTGGAGTGATCCCGTGGTTCTCGGACACTATCCGGAGGAAGGACTGAGAAAATATAAGGACTATCTGCCTGAAATAACAGAGGAGGATATGCGTCTTATAAATCAGCCGATAGATTTTTACGGGCAGAATATATATCAGGGTGTATATGTTAAAGCAGGTGAAAACGGTGAGCCGGAGGTAGTGGAGCATACCGCAGGGTATGCAAAGACCGCTATACAATGGCCTGTAACGCCGGAGTGCCTGCGTTGGGGACCGCAGTTTTTATATGAACGCTATAGACTGCCGATATATATAACGGAAAACGGAATGTCAGCACATGATGTTATATCGTTGGACGGAAACGTACATGATCCAAACCGAATTGATTTTCTGGCTCGTCATCTGGAGCAACTTGAAAAAGCAGCAGACGGCGGCACAGATGTGGCGGGATATTTTCAGTGGTCACTTATGGACAATTATGAATGGGCATGCGGATATTCCGAACGCTTCGGATTAATTTATGTTGATTATGAAACGCAGCAGAGAATAATTAAGGATTCAGGATATTGGTATAAGACTTGGATAGAAAATCATAGCTGAGAAAAGGGGAAAGCAATGGATACAGATTTGTTTACAGTAAAATCAACAAAAAAGCTCAAGGTATCGCGTTTTACGGTTATTGATGACGAGTTAGACATACAGGGTCAAGATGCTCAATATTCATTTATTGAGATAAAGCCCGGAATATGTGTTATTATAAAAACAAGGGATAAGTATGTATTATTAAAGGAATACCGTTATCCTATAAAACAGTGGACATATGAGTTTGCCGCGGGAATAATTGATGACGGTGAACAGCCTGTAGATGCGGCTAAGCGTGAGGTCGAAGAAGAAACAGGGTATATTGCGGATAAAATAACAGAGCTTGGCGAATTTTATCCGTCATTCGGCGCAACTAATGAGGTTATTCATCTGTTTTTTGCTGAATGCAGTGAAAAGCGTCGGGAACACCGTGAGTATACGGAATTTATAACTTATGAACTGGCGGATTATGAAAAAATAGAGAAACTGATTACAAACGGGGAATTCAAACATGGAGCAGGTTTGGCTGCGTGGCTCAAATACAGACTGTACAAAGAAGGCTTTAGCTGATGGGATAATAGAAATGGAAGAAGAACACCATGGGACTTTGGGGAGCCGACAAATGATGATATTCATAAACAGAAAGTATAATACAATTTACAATCATAAGAGGATAATGTTGAACGCAGAAACAGCGCAAACACATCATTGGACATATCAAAATTTGAAGTGTGCGCTCAGAAATGGGGCGACCTTTCCGAAGATGACTACGGTATGAGTCTGCTTAACGACTGTAAATACGGATACAGCGTCCTTGAAAACAAAATTTCGCTTACTCTTATAAAAAGCGGAACCTATCCGGATAAAAATGCGGATATCGGCAATCATCCGTTTATATATTCACTTTATCCTCATATGAGCGGCTTTAAACAGGGCAGCACAATACAAGGGGCATATCTGCCAAACAGACCTCTTGAGGCTATTGAGATAAACGGCAAGGGAATACTCCCGTCAAGCTACAGTCTTTTATCCTGATACTGCGAAAATATTATAATCGAAACAATAAAGCAGGCTGAATCGAGCAATGGTATCATCGTAAGAATGTACGACGCATGGAATAAAAAACAAAGCCGGTTTTAACGCTGGGATTTGAAGCGAAAAAAATATTCCTGTGCGATATGCTTGAAACCTCTGTTGAGGAAATGGGAAAAGGAAGCACAGTGCAGCTTGATATATGTAATTTTAAAATTGTAACCATTTTAATAGAAGTATAACATATTTGAAATTGTGACGGGATAAAAATATGACGCAATGAGTAAGCAGAGAAGATTTTTCATTTCAGAATATACGGTAATTCCCCTTAGCTTTATAGCTGTTTTTGGATGTTTCTCTTTCCCTCTCCAAACCGTGTATTCTGTGATGAGAAATCTGCTAAAAGGTCGGTGTAGATGTATGAGACGATACAAGAGACGGGAATCATTATCCTGCATGTGTAGAATTGGAGAAATAAAATGGATATGTACAAAGGTGAAATACATATTCATATATTTATTGTTTAACGATGCCGGAACAATAGGCGCAGCGCTTGCAACAGATAAGTGATATAATCAGAATGTGAGAGGGTGGACACTTATATTAGAAAGTCAGCGGAACAGCGATATTACATATAGGTTTTATGATTATGACCGTCTGCAGAACGGCAAGCCGTGAGAGCTTCATATAAAGCAGAGCATAGATGTTATAAAGGAATCGTTTAGATACTCAACGACAGACAGGAACGTAAAAGTAAACGAAGATTTGAAAACAGAAAAGCTTGTTCAGCGCCGATATTATACTGTTGAAAAAATAGATGTTTATGGCTACGGCAGCTTAGAGTAGACATATCTCTTTACAAATGTAACAATTATCGAAGGCAGCGGTGAAATTGACGGAATAAAAATAAAAAGGGAAGAAGCTTTATTATTCCGTTCAATTACGGTACATTCAGTTTAAAAGGGAGTATGAGTATTATAGTTTCATATATATAGTGATAGAAATTATACGAAGAGAATAATATATGTTTATAAAATATTATAATAACGCAGTCAGACTGATAGGACGCTGGTATAAAAACGGAAATGCAGCAACTGCGATAGCATGCGGTTCAAAAATTGATTTTCATTTTACGGAAGCATGGCAGTCATTCACTTTGATATGACATTCAGTAAGCATCATTAAGATAATTGAACATATAAACAGCCTCGGTCGAGGCTGTTTTATTATGAGTAATTTAATATCTTTACAAAACAATAATAAAAGTATATAATAATTTACGGAGGATTTATTGATGAATATAGACGAATTTAAAAATTATCTCATTTCCGATGAAAAATCGGATGCGACTGTTTCAAAATATATTCGTGATGTGACA
>JAQXTR010000044.1 GCA_029219585.1 Clostridiales bacterium | reverse complement strand
TAACTCGTCCTTCAGATAATAAGACACATCGTTCACTTCACGGTCTGACAAGAACACTTATCAACAATATGGTAATCGGTGTAACAGACGGCTTCACCAAGACTCTTGAAATCAACGGTGTTGGTTACAGAGCAGCAATGCAGGGCAAGACTTTGAACTTAACTTTGGGTTATTCACACCCCGTTAACTTCGAGGCAGAAGCAGGTATCACAATCGAGGTACCCCAGCCCAACCAGATCATTGTAAAGGGTGCTGATAAGGAGCGTGTAGGCGCAACTGCAGCAAAGATCAGAAGCTTCAGAGCTCCGGAGCCGTATAAGGGCAAGGGTATCAAGTACGCTGATGAGTACATCAGACGTAAAGAAGGTAAGACCGGTGCTAAGAAGAAATAATTGAAAGGAGTGTTCTTATAATGATAAAGAATAAAGATAAAAATCAGGCAAGAATTAAGCGTCATTACAGAGTAAGAAAGAACATCTCCGGTACTGCGGAGAGACCTCGTCTTAACGTATTCAGAAGCTTAAATCACATTTACGCTCAGATTATCGATGACGTGAACGGCGTTACACTCGTAGCCGCTTCAAGTGTTGAAAAGGGCTTTGAAGGAAACGGCTCCAATGTCGAGGGTGCAAAGGCTGTAGGCAAGGCTGTAGCTGAGAAAGCATTAGCAGCAGGCATAAAGTCAGTTGTATTCGACAGAGGCGGATATGTATATCACGGTAGAGTTGCTGCTCTTGCAGAGGGTGCAAGAGAAGGCGGCTTGGAATTCTAATAGATAGGAGGAGCAAACAAGTGACTGAAAGAATTGACGCTACAAATTTAGAGCTTGAGGAAAACGTTGTTGCTATTAACCGTGTATCAAAGACAGTTAAGGGCGGACGTACTATGAGATTCAGTGCCTTAGTAGTAGTAGGCGACGGAAACGGTATCGTAGGAAGCGGCTCAGGTAAGGCTGCTGAAATCCCCGAAGCAATAAGAAAGGGTATTGAAGCTGCTAAGAAGAACTTGATAAGAGTTCCGTTAGTAGGTACAACAATTCCCCATGAAGCAATCGGTGTTGACGGTGCAGGTAAGGTTCTCCTTAAGCCGGCTAAAGAAGGTACCGGTGTTATCGCAGGCGGTGCTGCCCGTGCAGTATTGGAGCTTGCAGGTATAAAGGATATCAGAACAAAATGCTTACGTTCAAACAATAAGCGTAATGTTGTTAATGCAACAATCGCCGGTCTTGCGGAATTGAAGAGCATTGAAGAAGTTGCAAAGCTTCGCGGCAAGACCGTAGACCAGATCAGAGGTTAATCAAGCACTGATTAGCAGAAAGGAATGGTTAAGTAATGGCTAAATTAAAAATTACTTTGGTTAAGAGCACAATCGGCAGAAAGCAGGATCAAATCAAGACTGTTGAGGCTCTTGGACTTAAGAAGATCCGTTCAGTTGTTGAGAAAAATGACTGTCCCGAGATCAGAGGAATGATAAACAAGGTATCACACCTTGTAACAGTAGAAGAAATTTGAGCGGGGAGGTGCAGCGAATGAGACTTGAAGAATTGAAGCCCGCAGAGGGTTCAACTCACAGAAAGAAAATCGTTGGCCGTGGTATCGGTTCAGGTGTCGGCAAAACTTCAGGCAGAGGTCATAAAGGTCAGAAGGCAAGAAGCGGCGGCGGCGTAAGACCGGGTTTTGAAGGCGGTCAGATGCCGTTGTACAGACGTTTGCCTAAGCGTGGCTTTACAAACATATTCGCTAAGAAATATGTTGCGGTAAACGTAGAAGTGCTCGACAAATTCAACGACGGTGATGAAGTTACAGCAGAAAGCTTACTTGAAAAGGGCATCATCAGCAAGACTCTTGATGGTGTTAAGCTGCTTGGCAGAGGCGAAGTAACAAAGAAGCTTACTGTTAAGGTAGCAAAGGTTAGCGAGTCAGCTAAGGAAAAAATCGAAAAGGCAGGCGGAAAGGCAGAGGTGATCTGATATGCTCGATACAATCAGAAACGCATTTAAAATTCCTGATTTAAGACGCAGAATCGTATTCACACTGTTAATGCTTGTAATATTCAGATTTGGTGCGGCAATACCGGTACCGTTTCTGAACGCAGAAGCAATGAAGGCATTTCTTCAGGCAGGAAGCAGTATGGACTTGTTCAACCTGTTTGATACATTCACAGGTGGTGCATTCCAGAACGCAACAGTTCTTGCAATGGGTGTTTCGCCCTACATCAACGCATCAATTATTATACAGCTTTTGACAGTTGCCATACCGGCACTTGAAAGACTGGCAAAAGAGGGCGTTGAGGGAAGAAAGAAAATCAATAAGATAACACGTTATGTAGGTATTGCACTTGCATTTATACAGGGCGCAGGCTTGTACGTTACACTAAGAAATATGGCTGTAACATCAGGCATTGACCCAGTATCAAATCCCGGCGTATTGTCATTCTTTGTAATTGTATTGACATTTACGGCAGGTACAGCATTTATCGTATGGCTTGGTGAACTAATTACAGAAAAGGGCTTGGGCAACGGTATTTCAATGATTATCTTTGCAGGTATCGTATCGAGAATACCTACAGCTGTAAGTTCAGTAGTAAGAACGTATGTAATGGAAGGCGGCTCATTCAGTGCAATGGGTACAGTAATCGCAGCTGTTATACTTCTTATAGCAATAGCTGCAATTGCACTTGTTGTATTCTTCACAGATGCTGAGAGAAGAATTCCGGTACAGTATGCAAAGCGTGTTGTAGGCAGAAAGATGTATGGCGGACAAAGCACCAACATTCCTATAAAGGTTGCTGCTGGCGGCGTTATGCCGATCATTTTCGCATCATCTATTATGGCATTCCCCTCAACAATCGTAAGATTGTTAAGCGGTGGTAACGTTCCGACATCAGGTTTTGGCGGCACAATTCTTAATTGCCTGTCAACAAACGGTCCGGCATGGACAACAGTAGTGTATGGAGTATTATATTTCCTATTAATAATATTCTTCACATACTTCTACTCAACAATTCAGTTCAACCCGATTGAGATGTCAAACAACATCAAAAAGAGTGGTGGCTACATTCCGGGTATCCGTCCTGGTAAGCCGACAAGCGATTACCTGAGCAAGGTTACATCAAGACTTAACTTAGTCGGAGCAATTTTCTTAGGCATAGTTGCAGTAATGCCGATAGTTATTGGTGCAGTTATAAACAACGCATCACTGCAAATCGGCGGTACATCACTACTAATTATGGTCGGAGTTGCACTTGAAACAGTAAAGCAGATGGAATCACAAATGGTAATGCGTCATTATAAGGGATTCCTTGAGTAATCGGCGTCAGGCTGTTGCATTTAGCGCAGACCGCTAAATGCACACACCTCCGATGGTATGTTGCTTAACTAACATACCGGGCCGAAGCGGTTTGAGATGCACAAACGTGCAGAATGGAGTTTAAATATGAGACTAATTCTTATGGGCCCACCGGGAGCCGGAAAAGGCACTCAGGGCGAATTATTGGAGAAAAAGCTTGGCATCAGCACTATATCAACAGGTCTTATGCTAAGAACCGCTATAAAAGAACAGACAGAGGTCGGCAAGCTTGCAGAGCAGTATATCAATGATGGTAAGCTTGTACCGGACGATGTCATAGTTGCAATCGTTAAAGAGCGTTTGTCACAGCCTGATTGCGAAAAGGGGTTTATCCTTGACGGTTTTCCGAGAACAACAGCACAGGCTGAGGCACTTGATGCTGCAGGCGTATCTATAGATAAGGTATTGCTTCTTGAAGTTGACGATGAGAAGATAATCACAAGACTGTCTTCAAGACGTGAATGTTCAAAATGCGGAACACCCTATAACATAATTTCAAAGATACCTAAAAAAGAAGGCATCTGCGATAACTGCGGTGGAGAGCTTATTTGCAGAAAAGACGATGTTCCAGAAACTATCGCAAACAGACTTAACGTATATCACGAGCAGACAGAGCCAATTAAGGAGTTCTACGAAGCAAAGGGTATCTTAGCTGTTGCAAAGGGCGAGGAAGAACTGAAAGATACAACTGCAAATGTTATGAAGGCTCTTGGCCTTGGAGAGTGATTTAATGATTTCTATTAAATCAGCCAAACAAATTGAGAAAATGCGTGAATCGTGCAAGCTCACAAAGGAGTTATTCCTGATACTTGAAGATAAAGTTAAACCGGGAATAACAACAAAGGAGCTTGACACAATAGCGTACAATTTCTATAAAAAGCATGGTGCTACACCAAATTTCCTGAATTATAACGGCTATCCCGCAACAATCTGTGCATCGGTAAACGATGAGGTTGTCCACGGAATACCGTCAAACAAAACTGTTCTTCGTGACGGTGACGTAGTAAGCATTGATATGGGCTGTATCTTAGACGGCTGGCATTCGGATGCCGCAAGAACATTCGGAGTCGGCAAGATTTCAGATGAGGCACAAAAGCTTATTGACGACACAAAGGAAAGCTTCTTTAAAGGAATAGAGGTAATAAAGCACGGTGTTAAGCTCGGCGATGTTTCACATACAATTGAGACATTCTTAGAGGAACGAGGCTACGGCGTTGTCCGTGATTTAGTCGGTCACGGAATCGGAAAAGAACTTCACGAATCACCTGAAGTCCCGAACTTCGGTAAAGCGGGACACGGCGTAAGGCTTGCCGCAGGTATGACATTGGCGATTGAGCCCATGGTTACAGCGGGAGATTATCACGTGAACGTTCTTGACGATGATTGGACAGTAGTCACAAGAGACGGCAGCCTGGCAGCTCATTACGAGAATACAGTTGTTATAACACGTGATGGCTGTGAAATCCTGACTCTGTAAGAGAGGTGCGGTATGGAATATCGTATAGGACAGGTGGTTCGCTCGATAGCGGGCCGTGACAACGGAAAAGCTTTTATAGTAGTCAAAACCGAAGGCGATTACGTATACATCGCAGACGGCAAGACTCACAGGCTTGAGTCTCCTAAGAAAAAGAAGCTCAAGCATATACAGGGAAGTTATAACGTATCGGAAGAAATCGCGGCCGGTATTGAGAGCAAAACAGCAGAAAACTATATGCTGCGGCGGTTTCTGAACTCATAAAGGAGTAAAAAATGGCTAAGGATGACGTTTTAGAAGTTGAAGGCAAGGTAATAGAAACTTTGCCCAACGCAAATTTTAAAGTAGAGCTTGAAAACGGCCACCAGGTATTGGCACACATTTCAGGCAAGCTGAGAATGAACTACATCAAGATTTTGCCCGGCGATAAGGTTACTATGGAAATGAGTCCTTACGATTTAACACGTGGCAGAATAACATGGCGTTCTAAGTAATTTATAGGAGGTAGTAAAATGAAAGTACGTCCGTCAGTAAAACCTATTTGCGAAAAGTGCAAGGTTATAAAAAGAAAAGGCAAGATTATGGTAATCTGTGAAAACCCGAAACATAAGCAGAAGCAGGGTTAATCACATACCTTAATTTTATATTCTGCACTGTGGGTGCAGATTGGAACAACAAACACAACACTGTAAAAATTTTTTGATGATATCTTTATGGAGGTGTAGAAAAGTATGGCAAGAATAGCAGGTGTTGACTTACCAAGAGAGAAGAGAGTTGAAATCGGTCTTACTTATATCTACGGAATAGGTCTTAAGAGCAGTCAGAAGATACTCGCTCAGACAGGCATCAGTCCGGATACAAGAGTAAAGGATCTTACAGACGAGGAAGTAAACTCACTTCGTGAAGTTATTGACAGTGAATACACAGTTGAGGGTGATCTGAGAAGACAGGTTGCTTTGGACATTAAGCGTCTGATGGAAATCGGCTGCTACCGCGGCATCAGACACAGAAAGGGACTTCCTGTAAGAGGACAGCACACAAAGAATAATGCAAGAACCCGTAAAGGTCCGAAGAAGACCATTGCAGGTAAAAAGAAATAATTAAGGAGGGACTCGTAAATGGCTAAAGTAGCAAAGAAAACTACACGTACACGTCGTCGTGATAGAAAGAACGTTGAAAAGGGTGCAGCTCATATCCGCTCAACCTTTAATAATACAATAGTTACAATCACTGATACAGCCGGAAACGCAATTTCATGGGCAAGCGCAGGTGGTCTTGGCTTCAGAGGTTCAAGAAAGAGCACTCCATTCGCTGCACAGACAGCTGCAGAAACAGCGGCAAAGGTTGCCAAAGAGCATGGAATGAAGACGGTTGAGGTTTACGTTAAGGGACCGGGTGCCGGTCGTGAAGCGGCTATCCGCGCTCTGGAGGCAACAGGCCTCAGTGTTACAATGATTAAGGACGTAACACCGATTCCTCATAACGGATGCAGACCGCCGAAGAGAAGAAGAGTCTGATTAGTGTATTGTATAGGAGGTTAAAAGCATGGCAAGAAATATGCAGCCGATCGTTAAGAGATGCAAAACTCTCGGCATAGAACCGTCAGTTATGGGTTATGACAAGACTACAAACAGAAACCCGAAGCAGGCAAGAAAGAAGCAGTCAGAATACGGCATTCAGCTCAACGAGAAGCAGAAGGTTAAGTTTATCTATGGTGTATTGGAAAAGCAGTTCAGAAAGTACTATGTAATGGCTACAAAGCAGGAAGGTATTACAGGTCAGAATCTTCTTCAGATTCTTGAATCAAGACTGGACAATGTAGTATTCAGACTCGGCCTTGCAAATACACGTAAGGAAGCTCGTCAGATCGTTAATCACGGTCACATTCTTGTAAACGGCAAGAAGGTAGATATTCCGTCATACCTTGTTAAGCCGGGTGATGTTGTCGCTGTAAGAGAAAAGAGCAAGGGCAGCGCAAGAATGAAGGAAATCGTTGAAACAAACGAAAAGAGAGTAATTCCGAAGTGGCTCAGCATGGACAAGAATAAGCTTGAGGGAAGAGTACTTCAGCTTTCAGACAGAGAAGACATTGATTACGACGTTGAGGAACACCTTATTGTCGAACTTTATTCAAAATAATAACGCCTTTGCACGGGTACGGTATACGGCGCTATGCCTTGTATACCTGCCCATGGAGCAATATTCTGTGCAGCTGCGGAGGCGGCTGTGCGGATAACACGTTACCCTCGGTAAGTGGAATGAATATAATATTTAAATTGGCTGCGGGGCAGCCGGTTAATTTAAGAAGGAGGGTTCCGATATGATAGAAATGGAAAAGCCGAATATTGAAGTTGTAGAATTGAGTGAAGACGGAAAATACGGTAAGTTCGTTGTAAGCCCGCTTGAGAGAGGCTACGGCACGACAATCGGAAATTCACTCAGGAGAATTCTGTTATCATCACTCCCGGGTGCTGCCTGCACATCGATAAAGATCGACGGTGTACAGCACGAGTTTTCAACAGTACCGGGTGTTGTTGAGGACGTTACGGAAATCATTCTCAACCTCAAGAAAATGGCGGTAAAGCTTCATTGCGATGGAGTAAAGACTGTTTACATCGACGCAAAGGGTGCGCAGGAAATTACTGCAGGCGATATCAAATGTGACAGTGACGTTGAATTTTTCAATCCTGATCTGCATATCGCTACGTTGAATTCAGATGCAAGACTGTATGCTGAAATCACATTATCTAAGGGCAGAGGCTATGTTTCTGCGGAGAAGAACAAGCTTGAGCTTCAGCCGGTTATAGGTGTAATTCCGGTTGACTCGATTTACACGCCTGTAACGAAGGTCAATTATACAGTTGATAATGTCCGTGTAGGTCAGTATACTGACCGTGAAGCGCTCACTGTTGAAATATGGACTAACGGTACAATAAAGCCGGAGGATTCCGTATCGCTTGCAGCTAAGGTTATGCATGAGCTTTTAATGCTGTTTGTCGATCTTTCGGAGGAAGCGAAGAACACGGAAGTCATCGTAGAGAAGGAAGAAAACAAGAAGGAAAAGGTTCTCGAAATGACTATCGAGGAGCTGGATCTTTCAGTTCGTTCATACAACTGCTTAAAGCGTGCAGGTATAAACAATGTTGAGGATCTTACAAACAAGTCAGAGGAAGACATGATGAAGGTAAGAAACCTCGGAAGAAAGTCGCTTGAAGAAGTAATAGGCAAATTGACCGGATTAGGTCTTTACCTTAAGAAAGAAGAAGATTAAGTGAACAAATGAGATGCTGCGAAGCATATATCATTTGCAGCACAGCAAAACCATGGGTTTTGTGCAGCGTAGAGAAGGAGGTACGGTTATGCCGGGACAGAGAAAATTGGGTATGCCCACAGATCAGAGAAAAGCATTGCTTCGTAACCAGGTTACAAGCTTCTTAGAGAACGGTAAGATTACTACAACAGTAACACGCGCTAAGGAAACAAGAAGCATGGCTGAAAAGATGATTACTCTTGGTAAAAAGGGCACACTTGCAGCACGCCGTCAGGCATTGGCATTTATTACTAAGGAGGACGTTGTAACAAAGCTGTTCAGCGAAATTGCTCCGAAGTATGCCGACAGAAACGGCGGTTATACAAGAATTTATAAGCTTGGCGAGCGCCGCGGCGACGCAGCTCAGATGGCAATTCTTGAACTCGTTGACTAAATGATTTTGACAAAAACACATCGCATGGCATAAGATATGCTGTAGCGATGTGTTTTTTTATTCTGTGCCGTATTGAAGCAAAATCATAAAAACTATTGATTTTAAACCGGATATGTGATAAAATACAGGGTACTTAATGCAGGCTATATAGAAGGAGATAGAATAAATGGATGAAGTAAAGGTTTTGCAGGAGGTTGTCACCATACCTACATATGAAGTGGGGGAGCCGTGCAGACACCCTATGTTTCTTGAAAAGCGGGTTTATCAGGGAAGCTCCGGTAAGGTGTATCCTCATCCGGTAACGGAAAGTGTCAGTGATGAAAAGGTTAACAGGGAGTATAATGTTATATTCCTTGAAAACAAATATCTGAAGATTATGATACTGCCGGAAATGGGAGGCAGAATACAGCGAATATATGATAAGACAAACGGCTATGATGCAGTATATTATAATGAGGTTATCAAGCCGGCACTGGTCGGTCTTGCCGGTCCGTGGATTTCGGGAGGAATAGAGTTTAACTGGCCGCAGCATCACCGTCCCTCGACCTGTGATTCGGTCGATTATGAGATAAAGCATAATGATGACGGTTCTGTAACCGTATGGTGCGGCGAAATAGAGAATATGTGCCATACAAAGGGTATGGCGGGTTTTACGTTATATCCGGATAAGGCATATCTGGAAATCAGCGGACAGATTTATAATCCCACAGAGATTCCGCAAACCTTTTCATGGTGGGCAAATCCGGCGGTTGCGGTCAACGAAAATACGCAGTCCATATTTCCGCCGGATGTTCATGCAGTGATGGATCACGGCAAGCGCGGAGTGTCAAAATTCCCGATAGCTACAGGTACATATTACAATATGGATTACAGCGAAGGGGTTGACATATCAAGGTATAAGAATATCCCTGTGCCTACATCATATATGGCATATCATTCCGATTATGACTTTGTGGGGAATTACGATTACGGTGTCAATGCCGGAATTATGCATATTGCGGATCATCATATCTCTCCGGGAAAAAAGCAGTGGACATGGGGCTGCGGTGATTTCGGAAAGGCATGGGACAGAAATCTGACGGATGAAAACGGTCCGTATATTGAGCTTATGACAGGTGTATTCTCGGATAATCAGCCGGATTTTTCGTTTCTTATGCCATACGAGGAAAAGAGCTTTAAACAGTATTTTATACCGTATAAAAATATCGGGGCGGTAAAGAACGCATCGCTTGAGGTTATGGCAAATCTGGAGGTTGAGGATGAAAAGGCACACGTCATGCTTTATGCGCCTGCACGTATTAAAATCAGTGTCCTTCTCTACGGAGCGAAGGCGACATCACCGTATATTAAAGAAACGGTAGAAATTGATCCTGAAAAAGGTTTTGATAAGTGGATTGAGCTTGAGAACGAGGACGAGGCAACCGACCTTACTCTGGTTATAAAGAACAGGGATGATGATATATTATTGAAATATACCCCTGAGGGTGAGTTCCACGGAAAGACACCGGAGCCGGCAAAGGCAGCGCGGGTGCCGAAGGATATTGCGTCATTGGAGGAGCTTTATCTTACGGCGGTTCATCTTGAACAGTATCGTCACGCAACGCGCAGACCGGAGGATTATTATCTTGAAGGGCTCAGACGTGATTCTCTTGATATGAGATTAAATAACGGTTACGGGAAAATACTGTACAAAAAGGGTTTGTTTGACGAGGCGGAAAAGCATTTCAGGAATGCTATTAAGCGCGCAACGTATCTGAATCCAAATCCGTATGACTGTGAGCCGTATTATAACCTCGGTCTTGCATTGAAGATGCAGAAGAGGTATAATGAAGCATATGATGCTTTTTATAAAGCAACATGGGACGGAAAGCTGCAGGATAAGAGCTTTTATCAGCTTGCCTGTGTGAGCGCAAAGCTGGATAATTTCAAAAAGGCACTGCAATTTACAGATAAGTCATTAGAGCGCGGAGCACATAATATGAGAGCCAGAACGCTCAGAACGGCGTTATTAAGGCATGAGGGGCGCATAGAAGAGGCTATGGCATTTAATGCTCACTCAATAGAGCTTGATCCGCTTGATTTCGGAGCAAGATATGAGATGTTTTTGCTGTCGAGGGATTACGATAAGCTGCATGAAATGACACGTCTGATGCGCGGAAGTCTGCAGAATTATCTGGAGCTTGCAATAGGATATGTTGAAGCAAATCTGCCCAATGATGCGGCAAATGTGCTTGCGCTGATTGCTGAGGATGATAAGCCTATGCTGCATTATTATATGGCATATTGTTCTGACAGCAGCGTGGAGCTTGAAAAGGCTGCAAAGTGCCGGAGAACATATGCGTTCCCGAACCGTCTTCAGGATATTATAGTTCTTAACTATGCTATTGAAAACAATCCCAAGGACGCGTTTGCACGGTATGCTCTGGGAAATCTGTATTATGACAAGGGCGTATGGTTCAAGGCAATAAAGCTCTGGAAGACTGCGCTTGATATAGAACCGAAGAACAGTTCAATACTGAGGAATCTGTCAATCGCAACCTACAATAAGCTTAATGACCCGGACGAGGCGTTGAAGCTTATGGAAAAGGCATTCAGAAATGCGCCGGAGGATTCAAGAATATACTATGAGCTTGACCTGCTGAGAAAGCTGTCAAATATGCCTGTAAAAAAGAGATTAAAGGATATGATAGATCATATAGATCTTGTTGAAGGACGCGATGATTTATTTACCGAGTACATTACTCTCATGAACTGCGAGAAGTATTACGAGTTTGCGCTGCGGGCGATAAAACGGCACAAATTCCACCCATGGGAGGGCAGCGAAGGAAAGATAAGCTATCAGTATAAATACGCTCATATGGGAATTGCGCGCGAGCTTGTGCTTGACGGTGATTATGAGGGCGCAATAGGGCATCTTGAGGAGGCGCTGCAATATCCTGAAAATCTCGGAGAAGGCAAGCTTATTAACAGTATGGATAACGATATATATTATATGCTTGGCCTTGCCTATGAGAATGTAGACAAAATAGATTCCATTAAATATTACAAAAAGGCGACCAAAGGCGAGTTCAATCTCAGCTCACTGCGGTATTATAATGATTCTCCGCCGGATATGTACTTTTTCAGAACAATGGCATACGGTAGACTGGGCGATGAAAAGAAATTTATAGGCGGCTGTAATACGCTTATCAATTATGCAGAGGAGCATATAGATGATAAGCCGGAAATTGATTATTTTGCAGTGTCTCTGCCGGATTTTCTGGTATTTGAGGGGAATCTTGAGCGTGACAATTATGTTCATTGCTGTTATCTTGCAGCCCTTGGATATTACGGAAAGGGAATGAAGGATAAGTGTGAGGAGTTTATAAGTAAAGGACTTGCGAAAAACTGCTCGCATGAGGGACTGCTCACGATCGAAAACATACATAAGCGTGCCCCGAAGATGAAGTATGACGATAATTCCGCCCCGAAATGGGCAAAATGGGGAAGCAAAAAGACGCAGTAAAGCCTTATAAAAATGTGTGAAGCGGAACAGACTGAAAAATGAAAGGCGGAGAATGCCTGAATACATTCTCCGCCTTTATATTTATCCGCCTATGATACAGATACCGGTTTTTTCTCCGTCAATTTCGATAACCCCATAGGTTTCTCCGAAGCGTACACTGCCCGGATTGAGAAGCTTAATACCGTCAGTCTCACCTGCAAATTCGCTGTGAGTATGACCGAATACTGCTATATCACAATTATTGTCCTTTGCCCGCTTTGCAAGAGTACGGTAATCCGTTTCATATTTCACTTTATAATTATGCCCGTGCGTCAGGAATATCCGTTTGCCGCCCGCCTCTACAATTTCATCATACGGGACACTGTCAAAAAAGTCATTATTGCCCTGAACAAAATGTATTTCCTTGTCGGGGAATTTTTGAATAAGCTCTTTTGCATCCCTGTTTATGTCTCCTGCATGGAGGATAAGATCACATGGGATTCTGTTTATTATCTCTTCACACATCTTTATATCTCCGTGAGTATCGGAAAATACCAATATTCTTGTCATAGCTGTCTCCTTTTAGATTTAGTATTATATATATTACCACGATTCTTTATTATTGTAAATACTTTTATCAAAAATTAAGAATAATGACGAACGATTTGTGCTGTTCGACAACCTTATATGACAAATTATATATGTATAATCTGTTAAAATGGTGCATAGAGTATAATAAACGAAAGGACTATAAATAACAATGAACGAGATAAAAGCTGTATCAAATAAACTGCCGCTGCGGATACCTGTACCCAATGATATAATACCATCGCTGATGCTGATACTGGCCTCACGTGCCGAGGCGATGGGGATGCTTCCGTTCGGAATAGCATTTTTTGCCGCATCATATGATAAAAGTATTGCGTACATAGGACTGGCTGCGATGTGCATTGGCGTAATAACAACCGCAGGAGCTACTGCTGTTCCGAAGTATCTGATAGCGCTGATTGTATATTGGCTGTTCATAAAGATATACAAAAAGGAGGATGATGTCATACGTTCCATAGCATCCGGCGCATCCGTACTGATTGGCGGCGCTGCGCTGCTGTTTACGGGCTTTAACGGAATTTACGACATTTTTCTGTTATGTACTGAAAGTATAATATCAGCTCTTATGTATATTGTATTCAGAAGATCACGGATAATTGCATCCGATTTTTCGGATAGGGGAAGAATGACGTCTGAGGAATACATAAGTGCGGCGATAACGGTAGGAGTTATTATCGCCGGTCTCAATGGGATAAGCATAGGTCCGGTAAAGCTTACAAGCGTATTTTCGGTATATGCCGTTCTTATAACGGCGCTCAATTCATCGCTTGCCATTGCGGGCTGTACCGGACTGTGCATTGGATTTCTGGCATCAATGTCAGGATCATATGCTATTGTAATGATGGGTGTTTACGGCTTGGGCGCGTTGTTTGCCGGGTTTATGAACAGCTTCAGAAGAATAGGCTGCGCAATAGGCTATATAAGCGGAACGGCGGTTACACTTATATATATCAAGAATATTTACGATGTGCCGCTTGGAATGATAGATACGTTTATAGGCACGGCTCTGTTTATGCTGACTCCGAATGTAGTGCATGAATATTTCAGAACATTTTTCACAAGCTCAATGCAGGTCGAAGCGGTAAGCCCTGACCTGCGCATGAGGGAGTATCTTGTAATGCGTCTGCGCAAGGCGGGAGAGGCGTTTCTGAGTCTGCATGAATGCTTTATGGCGGTTTCGGAGGGCAGGCTTAAGAAGTATTCGGATGATGTGGGTGTAATATTGGATGAAACTGCGGAGAGAGTATGCAAGGGCTGTAAGCTGTGCGGAAAATGCTGGCAGACGGATTTCAGAAGAACATATAAAAATGTTCTCGGGCTGATAGGAATCATTGAGAAGGACGGCAGCCTTAACAGAGATAATGTGCCGGAGCATTTCTGTGACAGATGTGTGCGGACGGACTGGTTTATATATGAGATAAATCACGTGTATGAGCTGTATAAGCGTGATGTGCTTAGAAGAGAGGATGCGGTTGTAACGCGGAATCTTATCTCCGTTCAGTACGGAGAGCTGAATAAGCTTTTTAACGGTATAGCCGGAGACGTTGATGATGGCTTCAGATTCCTTGAAGCAGAGGAGGAAAGGATTGTCGACGAACTTGACAAGCTGGGGATAATACCTTATGAGATCAGCGCAATAGAGAGTACAAGCGGCAGCTGCGAGGTATATCTGCGGCTTGCTCCGGCGGCAAGGCAGAACGCGGTAGAAGGCGTGATTTCTGAGGTTTTAAAACGGCCTGTGCAGTTTGAAGGAACAGAGGATGGACTGAGCAAATATGTTTCAAAACCGGATTTTGCGGTTGAAACGGCGGTTTTACAGCTGCCTCAGGAGCATTCAAATGTAAACGGTGACAGTGTTACGGTATTCAATACGGGCGGCGGAAAATTCTATGCAATAATTGCAGACGGTATGGGCAGCGGCAGCGAGGCAAAATACGAAAGCGCGGCAACACTGCGCCTGCTGACAAGCTTCCTGAAATCAGGCTTCAGCGTAAAAACCGCTTTGGGAATTTTAAATTCTGCGTTATGCCTTAATATGAGCAATGAGATGTTCTCGACAGTCGACCTGCTGTGCATAGATCTGTACCGCGGAAGTGCAGAGCTATACAAAATAGGAAGTGCGGAAACGGTTGTTCTCAACGGCGATGAAGTTAGAATATTATCCTCAAACAGTATTCCCGTGGGCATACTTTCCGATATACGCCTTGACAGCAGAAGTATAAGTCTTAATGAGGGCGATGTTATACTGATGCTTACTGACGGCATAACCGAAGCCGGTTATACAGCATCACGTACAGAATGGATCAGGAATATAATAATAAAGCCGTTTGAGAGCATGGACGAGCTTGCAAAGGAGGTTATGGACACAGCCCTTGCAAAAAATAAAAATGTGGCAAAGGACGATATGAGCGTTATTGCATTAAGAGTAATGGGCTCATAATCAGGATTAAATTACCATAAATAAAAAACGTAACACAGGATATAATATTACTGTGCAGGGGGTTGTGAAGCAACGGCGCCGAAGGACGGAACATTGTCGGCGACCTGCACCGAAAAACCATTTCTATTATTGTGATTCAGCCGCATCGGTTAATCGGCATATGATACAGCATACAGCCGGGTTTAACCATTACGGCGGCGGAATCACTGAGTATTATCCGGGAGGACACACAAAATGAGTTGTAGTTGTAATCCGAACAGGAGCATCAAATGTACAGTGACACAGTGCAGAAATCATTGCAAGGATGAGGATTTCTGTTCTCTGTCAGCCATTGAGGTCGGAACCCATGAGTCAAATCCGACAATGGTGGAATGTACAGACTGTACTTCATTCCAGTTGAAGTAAGTCATTGATAAGTCAGCAAAAGCGCGGGTGATGAGTATCCGCGCTTTTGTTGTGTATAAGTTATTTTGTTCTGTATTTGCGGACAAATAGTTCATTATATTGAAAAAAATTTATTTTTATGCATTTTTAGGTTGCTTTTATTCATTTTATGTGCTATAATATTGGCTGTACATTCAGTTCATAAAAGATTAAGGAGGAAACAATTAAATGATAAATATGAATAATGTCTGTATTATGATTGCCATTGTCGCATATCTTCTGCTTGTTCTGGGGATCGGCGTGTGGTTTTCGAAAAAGAATAAAACAACTGATGATTTCTATCTTGGCGGACGCAGACTCGGACCGCTTGTAACGGCAATGAGCGCGGAGGCATCGGACATGAGCTCGTGGCTGCTCATGGGTCTGCCCGGTGTTGCATATCTCACCGGACTTGCGGAGGCGTCATGGACGGCGATAGGTCTTGCCGTTGGTACATATCTCAACTGGCTGATTGTAGCAAAGAAAATAAGACGGTATTCGCATCACTGCGGTGCAACAACCATTCCGGCATTTTTTTCGGCACGTTTTAAAGACAAGTCAAATCTTCTGAGCGTTATAGCTGCACTTGTGATTATCATATTCTTTGTGCCGTATACTGCTTCAGGCTTTGCGGCATGCGGAAAGCTTTTTAATGCCTTGTTCGGAATCAATTACATTACGGCAATGATTGTATGTGCCGGAGTAATTATTCTCTACACAATGCTCGGAGGCTTCCTTGCCGCCAGTACAACGGACTTTATACAGAGTATTGTTATGACAGTTGCGCTTATTGCGGTTCTCGGTTACGGAACGGTTCATGCCGGAGGTATCGGAGCTGTAGTGGAGAATGCAAAAACGATTCCGGGTTATTTCAGTGTGATAAATACGTATGTTCCGGAAACAGGCAGCTCTGCACCGTACAGCTTCCTTACAATATGTTCACTTCTGGCATGGGGTCTGGGATATTTCGGTATGCCTCATATTCTGCTCAGATTTATGGCTATTGAGGATGTAAAAAAGCTTACACTGTCAAGACGTGTTGCTTCTGTATGGGTTGTGATTTCAATGGCAGTGGGAATACTTATCGGTGTTGTAGGTCTTGGAATGGTTGCCAACGGCGCAATGCCCGCTCTTGATGACCCGGAGAGAATTATAGTTGTGATTGCAAGGCTGATAAGTCAGCACGGCGCGCTTGCTGCTCTTTTGGCAGGTGTTATACTTGCCGGAATCCTTGCCGCAACAATGTCAACAGCCGACTCTCAGCTGCTGGCCGCTTCGTCATCGGTTTCACAGAACATCGTTAAAGAAAAGCTTGCCAAAAATATGAGCGAAAAAACAACAATGCTTGTTGCAAGACTGACGCTTGTTGTAATAGCTGTTGTAGCGGTTATCCTTGCGCGTGATGAAAACAGCTCTGTGTTCAGGGTAGTATCATTTGCATGGGCTGGCTTCGGCGCAGCCTTCGGTCCTGTTGTGCTGTTCTCGCTGTTCTGGAAGAGAACAACAAAGTGGGGCGCTCTTGCCGGTATGATAGCGGGCGGAGCAATGGTATTTATCTGGAAGTACGCAATAGCGGCGCTGGGCGGTGCGTTTGCAATCTATGAGCTGCTGCCGGCGTTCATAACAGGATGTATTGCGATTGTGGTTGTCAGCATTCTCACAAAAGCTCCCGGGCAGGAGATTCTTGATGAGTTTGATGCTGTTAAGGCTATGAAGGATTGATTAAAAAAGACGGCTGTTCTGCAGCATATGCTGCGGGACATCCGTCTTTTTTTGACGTTCATGAGTATGGACCGCAAACACTTGTGTTGACAAATAGTGCCGAATGTGCTATAATCAGCACAGCTTCAGGGGTGATTTTATGTTTAGAAAAACAGATGATATAGAATATGAGCTGACATTTAAAAGGGTACGGAATATTAATCTCAGAGTTAATTCGGATAATAAAATAAAGGTTTCCGCACCTAATGGGACAGATGTCGGATTTATTGATAACTTTGTACTGTCTAGGAGGGATTTTATTAATGATGCAATCAGCCGCAATGAAATGAAAATTCCGATAGGTGAGGCAGAGGTAAGCAATGCTGAGATATACCGTAAGCTATATGAGATACACAGAGAGATGTATAAGCTGTTTTCAGAATACAATTTTCGTATGCCTACTCTTAAAATACGTGACATGAAAAGTCAGTGGGGGAACTGCCGCAAGGCGCAGAGTATTATAACCCTTAACAAGCGGCTGTATATGCTGCCGCGCAGACAGATTGAGCTTGTATGCGCTCATGAGCTTTCACATATGGCAGAGGCAAATCACAGCAGTGCGTTTTATGCCGTTCTTGACGGTGTGATGCCTGATCGTCGTGAGCGCGAGGCGGAGCTGGCAAAATATAAGTTGATTTAGGCCGTAGGTTATTCTTCTAAATTTTCTAAAGCATATTCAAGAATACCTTGACAAATGAATTTCTGTAATGTACAATTATGTAATATAATAATGATTACAAATAAGTAACTGCGAAAGCGGAGGTGCTGAGATGAGAGTTGCATTTTGCGGTCACGGGAAAATTCTCGCACCTCCCCATAAAATGCGGCATTATCCTCTCACGATTTGCCCGCAGGCTATCATTTCTCCTGCATTGCCTGATGGCTGGGTTGTGAAATCGTCAACCCCGAGATGTATGATTACCGTTCTGCCGATAATGTCCTTTACACTGAAACGGCCGGTAAATAAAGACATATACGCATAGCCGTCATGGGCAAAAAGCGGCGGAAGGTCGCCGGCGTGATACGGATGCTGAGTGCCGCGCGGATTAAAATGCCCGTCAGCGTCGGCAAACTCGTTCTGACTGTTGCCGGTGCAGCTGCTTCCGGCATGGATGTGGAACGCAAATACGCCCATCCCGTCTGTTTTATCCGGCAGTCCGCTGATTCTGACGGTCACAAGAACCCCGTCACGCAGCTGCTTAAATATCACTCTTCCCCTGATTCCGGGGTATTTGCTGCTGCCGTGGATGTCGGCATACGCGGCATTTATTCTGATTTGATTATCTGACATTTTGATATCACCTCCTGCTTATAATATGATACAAGGGCATAAAATGGTTACAATAATGGCTTTTTATGAAAAAATCTTCAATTATTGCCTTTTCTTTTGGGATTTGCACTTGATATTTTGGTCTGAATGCGTTATAATAGAATAAAATAGAGTAACTATAACTTAAATATTATAGGAAGGGTAAAACAACATGGATTTAAAAGCAATGTCACAATTACTGTTCCCGTCGATAGACAAAAATCCGGCGGATTATGAGGCGATGTATCCGCCGCGTGATCTCCCGGAGGGTGCAAAGGTTACAAGATTTGCACCGTCACCAACGGGTTTTTTGCATTTCGGAAGCCTGTTTGCGGCATTTATTGCGGCAAGGACTGCCGGAAAGGACGGTGTGTTTTTTCTGAGAATAGAGGACACCGATAAGAAGCGCGAGGTTGAAAACGGTGTTATCGGCATGGTAAACGGATTAAAGAATTTCGGCATAACACCCGATGAGGGCGCTGTGAGTGAGACGGAGGAAATTGGTGCATACGGTCCGTATACGCAGAGCAAAAGAACTCAAATATATCAGGCATATGTCAAGGAGCTTGTGGAAAAGGGGCTTGCATATCCGTGCTTTATGACCGAGGATGAAATTGCGGAGGTCAGAAAGCAGCAGGAGGAGGAAAAGGCGCTTCCGGGTATCTACGGCAAGTATGCTAAGTATCGTGATATTACCGTCGAGGAAGCGGAAAAGAGAATTAAGAACGGCGATGAATATGTAGTCCGCCTTAAGTCACCGGGAAAGCCGGACGGGAGAATTAAGTTTAAGGATGAGGTCAAGGGAAAGATAGAGATACAGGAAAATATTCTCGATATTGTTCTCCTGAAAAAGGACGGAACACCGACATATCATTTTGCACACGCGATTGACGACCACCTTATGAGGACAACTCATGTAACAAGAGGCGATGAGTGGCTGTCATCTGTTCCGATACATCTGCAGCTTTTCTATGTACTGGGCTTTAAGGCGCCTAAGTATGCTCACATTGCTCCGATTATGAAGGAGGATGCGGAAACGGGCGGCAAGCGCAAGCTTTCAAAACGCAAGGATCCGGAGGCTGCGGTGAGCTATTACGCTGAGGCGGGCTATCCGGCGGGCGCGGTAAATGAGTATCTTATGACGATTGCAAATTCCAACTATGAGGACTGGAAACGCGCGAACAAAACCGGAACTATTGATGATTTCGCTTTTGCGCTCAATAAGATGAGCAAGGCAGGCGCGCTGTTTGATATGGTAAAGCTGCACGACATTTCAAAAACATATATTTCGACTCTCGATACGGAGACTGTTTATAATGCTGTTGAGGCATGGTCGGCTGAATATGACGAACAGCTCCACAGGCTGATAACTGCTGATTCTGAATATGCAAAGAGAATATTCTCAATCGAGCGCGGCAACAAGAAGCCGAGAAAGGACATAGGCAAGTGGTCGGAGGTTAAGGACTATATAGCGTATTTTTATGATGAGCTGTTTGACGGACGGCGCGGCTGGGCTGAGAATGTTCCGGATGATGACAAGCTTGCAATACTCGAAAGGTATCTTGAAATATATGATCCGGACGGCGCGGCAGAGGACTGGTTCCCGCAGGTAAAGGAGATGGCCGTGGAGCTTGGATATGCCGCAACTCCGAAGGAATATAAACAGAATCCGGAGGGCTTCAAGGGTCATGTGGGTGATGTTTCGGGAGTTATCCGTACAGCCGTAACCGGAAGGCTTAACACACCCGACCTTTATGAGATTATGCAGACACTCGGCGGGGAAAAGGTAAAAGAAAGAATAACGGATGCAATCAATTCAATTAAGTGATGGAGAAAAGATTATGGAAGAAACATATACACCGAAAAATTTTATAGAAGACGCAATAGAGAAGGATTTAAAGGAGGGACATTACGACCATGTTCAGACCCGTTTTCCGCCTGAACCGAACGGCTATCTTCATATAGGTCATGCAAAGGCAATCTGCATAGATTTCGGTATGGCGGAAAAGTATAACGGTAAGTGTAATCTCCGCTTTGACGATACGAACCCGACAAAGGAGGATACGGAATATGTTGACTCAATTATGGAGGATATAGCATGGCTGGGCTTTAAGTGGAACAAGGTGCTTTACGCATCGGACTACTTTGATGCGATCCATGAGGCCGCGGTGACTCTCATTAAGAAGGGAAAGGCGTTTGTGTGCGATCTCAGCGCCGATGAAATCCGCGAGTACCGCGGAACTCTTAAAGAGCCGGGCAAAAACAGTCCGTACCGTGACCGCTCAATTGAAGAAAACCTTGATTTATTCACGCGTATGACAAACGGAGAGTTTCCGGACGGCTCAAAGGTTCTCCGCGCCAAGATTGATATGGCGTCGCCGAACCTCAACATGAGAGATCCGGTAATATACAGAATACTGCGCGCGCATCATCACAGAACGGGCGACAAATGGTGCGTATACCCGATGTATGATTTTGCTCATCCTATTTCGGATACTGTTGAGGGCGTTACACATTCTCTGTGCTCGCTTGAATTTGAGGATCACCGTCCGCTTTACGACTGGGTTCTGCGCGAGGTGGGCTTTGAAAGCCCCTCACGTCAGATTGAGTTTGCGAGAATGAACCTCAACTATACCATTACAAGTAAGAGAAGAAGCCTCAGGCTTGTCAAGGACGGCATTGTTTCCGGTTGGGACGATCCGAGAATGTCGACACTGTGCGGCATGAGAAGAAGGGGCTATACGCCGGAGGCAATCAGGGATTTCTGTGAGAGAATAGGCGTTGCAAAGGCGAACAGTGTTATAGATTTTGCAATGCTTGAGGCGTGTATAAGAGAGGATTTAAACAAGAGCGCCCCGCGGGCAATGGCAGTGCTTGATCCGGTTAAGCTTATTGTGGACAACTATCCGGAGGATCTGGTGGAAACCTTTGACGTAGAGGTTAATCCGGAGGATCCGTCAATGGGTACGCGCAAGGTTGAATTTTCAAAGTATCTTTGGATTGAGCGCGAGGACTTCAGAGAGGAAGCACCGAATAAATATAAGAGAATGGTGCCGGGCAGAGAAATCCGCTTAAAGGGTGCGTATTATGTAACGGCTACAGGCTGTGAAAAGGACGCAGACGGAAATATTACGGCTATTCACTGTGATTATGCTCCCGATTCAAGGGGCGGCGACAGCGAAGATAAGCGCAAGGTTAAGGGTACAATCCATTTTGTAAGCGCCGCACACGCACTTGACGGTGAAATCAGACTTTACGACAGGCTTTTCAATGTTGAAAATCCGTCAGACGAAACGGGTGTTGAAAGCTTCCTTGACAACCTCAACCCCGACAATATGGTTATAAAGCCGAATGCTAAGCTTGAAAGCGGTCTTGCGGGCGCAAAGCCGGGAGATAAGTTCCAGTTCATGCGTCAGGGCTATTTCTGCATGGATAAGGATTCAACGGAGGAGAAGCTTGTGTTTAACAGAACAGTCGGATTAAAGGATTCATGGGCAAAGCTGAATAAGAAGAATTAACGGAGATGATATAAAATGATAGATTACAGTGAGTTTTTTTCTGACAGAGTAAAACCGATGAAGGGTTCTGCCATTCGTGAAATGTTTAAGCGGATGGCAGATCCGGAGATTATTTCGCTTGCGGGAGGCAATCCGGCATCGGAGCTGTTTCCGGGCGATGAGCTTTCAAAGATTGCAGGCAAAATTCTTATGACACAGCCGACTCTGGCACTGCAGTACGGCACAACGGACGGCTATCCGAAGATGAAGGAGTGCGCAAAGGCGCGTGCGCTGAAGGCGGATGCGTATAATGAGGGTGATGAAATCATAATTACCACGGGTGCAAATCAGGGTATTGATCTTACTGCGAAGGCGATTATCAATAAAGGTGATAAGATTATTGTTGAAAATCCGAGCTTTATCGGCAGCCTTAACGCATTTCGGTCATACGAATGTCAGCTTGTCGGAGTGGATGTTGACAATGACGGGATGAATATGGATAAGCTTGAGGCGGCGCTTGAGGCCAATCCGGACGCTAAGCTGCTTTATACCATTCCGACCTTCCAGAATCCGACGGGAACAACAATGCCTCTTGAGAAGAGAAAGCGTCTTCTTGAGCTTGCGGCAAAGTACAATGTTCTTATTATAGAGGATAACCCTTACGGTGATCTGCGCTTCTCGGGCGAGGATGTTGCAACGGTAAAGTCACTTGATACGGACGGCAGGGTAATATACTGCGGTTCATTTTCAAAGATACTTTCTCCGGGTATGAGATTGGGATACATAATAGGCCCTGCGCAGCTTCTTGAGAAGGTCGAGATGCTCAAGCAGGTGAACGATGTTCATACGCCTATGCTTACACAGCTGATGTGTGTGGAATTTATGAAAAAGTACAATATAGATAAGTATATTGAGAAGAACAGACAGCTTTACGGCAAAAAGTGCCGGATTATGCTTGACACCATGGAGCAAACCTTCCCCAAGGGCAAGGTCGAGTGGACTGTTCCGGAGGGAGGAATATTCCTCTGGTGTACGTGTCCGGGACTTGAGGGCGATATTTCGGATGTTGTGAACGCGTGCCTTGAAAAGAAGGTTGCGATTGTTCCGGGTTCGAACTTTGCAATAGACCAGAGTCTGCCGTCGAATCAGTTCAGGCTGAATTATTCGTCCGTATCACCGGAAAAGATAGAAGAGGGCGTAAGACGTCTTGGTGCTGTATTAACAGAAATTTTATAAAAAAGGGAATAATTATATCATGGAAACTGAGAACAAAGAAATTCAGGCGCCTGAGCGCAGAAAAAGAATATTTTCCGGTGTGCAGCCGTCGGGTACGATTACCCTGGGCAACTACATCGGTGCAATAAGGAATTGGGTTAATTTGCAGGAGGAGTATGACTGCGCATTTGCAATGATGGATATGCATTCAATCACCGTAAGGCAGACTCCGGCAGAGCTTAGAAAGAGGACGCTTGAGCTTTTGGCGCTTTATATTGCATGCGGGATTGATCCGGAAAAGTGTATTCTTTTCATCCAGTCACACAACAGCGCGCACGCAGAGCTGGCTTGGGTGCTTAACTGCTACACCTATATGGGAGAGCTGCAGAGGATGACACAGTTTAAGGATAAGAGCGCGCGCCACGCAGATAACATAAATGCAGGACTTTTTACATATCCTGTGCTTATGGCTGCGGATATACTGCTTTATCAGGCAGACTGCGTGCCGGTGGGCAAGGATCAGATGCAGCATATTGAAATCTGCCGCGATATTGCAAACCGCTTCAATGCACTGTACGGGAATGTATTTACCATTCCGGAGGGCTTGCTTGTAAAGTCGGGCGCAAAGATTATGAGCCTTCAGGAGCCGACAAAGAAGATGTCAAAGTCAGATCCTAACCCAAAGGGCTTCATTTCAATGATGGATGATTTTAATGTAATAGCAAAGAAGATAAAGAGCGCTGTTACCGACAGCGAGGGCATAATTGAATACCGCCCCGAGGATGACTCAAAGGCGGGAATAAATAATCTTTTGAGTATTATGGCTGTAATGACAGACAGCAATCCCGAAAAGGTGGCTGAAGGCTTTGAGGGACAAGGCTACGGTGCGTTTAAGAGTGCGGTTGCTGAGGCTGTTGTTGAGGGAATACGTCCTATCCGTGAAGAATATGACAGAATAATCAAGGATAAGGCCTATTTGCAGGACATATACAGAAACGGCGCTGAGCAGGCGCACAGAATAGCAGACAGAACCTTGAAGAAGGTTTACAAAAAAGTAGGTTTTGTTGTTGAATAATCAATAAAGAAACAAAAGGAAAGGGAGATTGCATGAGTTACGCAAGTATGATATTTGCCTTTATAATATCCTTTATATTCGCATTTGCAGCGACGCCTGTAGTGCGCAGACTGGCATACAGAATAGGCGCAGTGGATGTGCCGAAGGACAAGAGGAGAGTGCATAAAAGACCGACGCCCAGAATCGGAGGACTGGCTATTATATTCGGATTTATGGCGGCGGTGCTGTGCTTTAACGATGATTGGTCAAAGGGTACGATTTCTATTCTGATAGGTGCGCTGATACTGGCGGTGCTGGGAATTATAGATGACTGTAAGGAGCTGGGGCCGAAGCTGAAATTTGTTGTTCAGATAGCAGCGGCGCTGGTTGTTGTATTCTACGGCGATATAAGGATTTCGGTGTTCTCAAATCCGAATGTGTTCAGCACAAACCCTTATATAATACTTCCCATGTGGCTGTCGGTCATTGTAACGGTTATATGGATAGTGTTCATAACAAACGCGGTAAACTTTATAGACGGTCTTGACGGATTGGCCGCCGGCGTATCCGCAATCATGTCAATGTCTTTGGTGTTCATATCTATAAGCTATCATCAGTATACCATCGCATTGCTCGGACTTGCTCTTATGGGTGCATGCTTCGGATTCCTGCCGTTCAACTTCAATCCGGCGAAGATATTCATGGGAGATACCGGCTCGACATTCCTTGGCTTTATTCTTGCGGTGCTGTCGGTACAGGGCGTGTTTAAATCATATGCGGTAATCTCGTTTGCAGTGCCGCTTATAATGCTTGGACTTCCGCTGTTTGATGCGCTGTTTGCAATGATAAGACGTATGCTTTCGGGCAAAAGCCCGATGATTGCCGACCGCGGACACCTGCATCACAGACTTTATGATATGGGATTCTCGCAGAAACAGACAGTTTTTATTCTTTATGCTATAAGCGGAGTGTTGGGAATAACGGCGATTCTCCTTGCGGAACAGCGTTTTTTAAGAGCGATGCTCCTTCTCATATGTGTACTGATATTTATTCTCATTGCGACGATGATGGGAAAGAACAGCTTTGTTCATAAGCCGGAGCATAAGGAGAATGCGGAGGAAGAGCAGACAGAGGATAATGCTGAATAGATAAAAGAAAGGAAATAACATGGAAAATATTAAGGTAATGACAGTTTTCGGAACAAGACCGGAGGCAATTAAAATGTGTCCGCTTGTTCTGGAGCTTCGCAAGCATGAAAATATAACCCCGATAGTGTGTGTAACCGCTCAGCACAGGCAGATGCTGGATCAGGTGCTTGATATTTTCGGAGTAAAGCCCGATTATGATCTTGACATAATGAAATCGCGTCAGACTCTTGCGGGAATCACGACCAGGGTTCTTGCAGGAATGGAGGATGTGCTGAAGAAGGAAAAACCGGATATTGTTCTCGTACACGGCGACACTTCAACAAGCTTCGTTGCAGCGCTTGCGGCTTTTTATGAGCAGATAAAGGTAGGTCACGTTGAGGCAGGACTGAGGACATATGATATTTACAGTCCGTTCCCGGAGGAAATGAACCGGCAGCTTACGGGCAGAATCGCAAATCTTAACTTTGCACCGACACGGAGAAATTATGATAATCTGATAAAGGAAAATGTCAATCCGCAGTCCGTTTACATTACAGGTAATACCGTGATTGACGCGCTGAAGACAACTGTACGCGAGGATTATGTGTTCAGAGATGAAACTCTGCAGAAGCTTGATTATGATAATAAGCGGGTTATCATCGTAACGGCGCACCGCCGTGAGAATTTAGGAAAGCCGTTGGAGAATATATGCATGGCAATCAAAGAGGTTGTAATGTCGCATCCTGATACGGAGGTTGTGTATCCGGTACATCTGAACCCGGCAGTACGCGAAACTGTCAACGGTATTCTGGACGGCGTTGAAAGAGTACATCTGATTGACCCGCTTGACACCGATGAGCTTCATAATGCAATTGCGAGGAGCTTTATGGTTATGACAGATTCGGGCGGTATTCAGGAGGAGGCTCCCGCACTGGCAAAGCCCGTTCTTGTACTCAGACGCGAAACAGAGCGCCCGGAGGCAGTCGAGGCGGGAACTGTAAAAATTGCAGGTGTAGATAAGGATGTTATTGTAAAGCTTGCAAACGAGCTGCTGGACGATGCGGAGTCATACAGGCAGATGGCGCAGGCAGCCAACCCATACGGTGACGGAGAGGCGTCAAGAAGAATATGTGAAGCCTTGCTTTATGAATTCGGGCTTTCGGAAAAGAAACCGGATGATTTCTCATAATATGTATTGTATGTTATTTTTCTAAACAGCTTTGTGAAGGGAGCTAATCACAGCAAATGGAAGAAATAATAAAATTTATAAAGAATGCAGATAAGGCGGCGATAATACCGCATATTAAGGCGGACGGTGACGCAATTGGGTCATGCCTTGCGATGCGTGCTGCGCTTGAACGGATGGGAGTGCCGGCAGTTATATACGTTGAAGAGCCTGTCGAAAAAAGACTTCAGTTCCTTGATGAGAATATCGCTGTTATATATAAAGGTGAACCGACAGACTGTGACACGTGTATTGTACTTGACTGCGGTGATCTTACGCGCGTGAATCTGCGCCGACCGATACTTGATGCTGCGCGGTGTGTTGTGAATATTGATCATCATAAAACCAATACCTTTTTCGGAGATGCAAATCATGTTGAGCCGGAAATCTCATCAACCGGTGAAATTCTGTTTAAGCTGTTCGGGGAAATGGGTGTTGGGCTTGACAAGGAAATTGCAAAATTTCTGTATGCGTCCATATGCTCCGATACCGGATGCTTCGCATATTCAAATACTTCTCCGCAAACCTTCAGAGCTGCGGCGGAGCTTATAGGATACGGCATAGATCATGCGGATATTGCAAGGCAGCTTTTTGATTGTGAGGATCTTGAATCGGAGCTGCTTAAGGCGGAGCTTACAAGGCGTATTCATTCATATTATAACAACAGAGTCAGGATTGTTGCAATCAGCGAGGAAGAAACCGAAAAATACGGCATGAAGCCGGAGGATATACAGGATCTTGTAAATCTTCCCAGACGCATTCGCGGTACAGAGATTGCCGTTGCATTGAAGCAATATGACGGAAAAATACGCGGAAGCTTTCGTTCAAACGGCAGCGCCGATGTCGCTGCGGTTGCACAGGTGTTCGGCGGCGGCGGACATACGAAGGCGGCGGGCTGTACCATTGATGCCGCAGATCTGGACTCGGCGGAAAAAATGGTTGCGGAGGCCTGCGGAAGGGTGCTTATATGAACGGTGTTGTAATTGTGGATAAGCCCAAGGGCAAAACATCTCATGATGTTGTTGCTGCGCTGCGGAGGGTTTATAAAACACGCAGAGTAGGACATACCGGGACGCTTGACCCGCTTGCTGACGGAGTCCTTCCGGTATGCGTGGGGAATGCGACAAAAGCCGCGGATATGCTTACTTCAGCGGATAAAAGCTATACAGCGGTTTTGGAGCTCGGAAAGCGAACGGATACGCTTGATATTGAGGGAAGCCTGCTTGAGCAAAGACCGGTTGATGTCACTGAGGAAGAGATAAGAGCGGTAATCGGAGAATTTAAGGGTGAGCAGTATCAGCTGCCTCCGATGTACAGCGCAATAAAGCAGAATGGCAGGAAGCTATATGAGCTTGCCAGAGAGGGCAAAGAGGTAGAACGAACGCCTAGGAAAATTAACATATATTCACTGGATATTCTGAAGATAGAGCTGCCGTATATTAAGATAGATGTGCGGTGCTCAAAAGGAACATATATCCGGTCTTTATGCGATGATATAGGACGGCGGCTCGGCTGCGGTGCAGTTATGACTGAGCTGCGAAGAACGGAAGCTGCCGGATTTAAAATATCACAGGCTTACACGCTTGAACAGCTTAACGAAATGGAAGAGCCCGAAGCTGCGCTTATACCTACGGATTCGCTGTTTGCGCAGCTGCCGCAGATTCGGCTGAATGAAAAGCAGGAGCGCAGTATAATAAACGGTGTGCGCATGACATGGCGCGGCGGTGCTGAAGGTCAGCGGTACAGACTATACGGCGCGAACGGAAGCTTTTTATGCGTATCTGAAATAAGAGAACAAAGACTTGTGTTGATAAAATCTTTTTGGAATTAAGGGGATGAAAAGCTTATGCAGATAATTCGCCCGACAGGCAGCGTACCGTTTCAGAAAACCGCTGTCGCTCTGGGCAATTTCGACGGACTGCATGTGGCGCATATGGCAATTATAAAAAAGTGTCACAGCTATGCGAGGGAGCATGATCTTAAATGCGGAGTGCTGTTGTTTAATGAGCACACAAGACGCATAACAGATAATCAGAGAGTGCCGCTCATAACATCGGAAACGGAGAAGCTTGCTCTGCTTTCAAACGAAGATATGGATTTTGTCTATATGCTGGATTTTGACCGGGACTTTATGCAGCTTACACCGGAGCAGTTTGTAAAAAGGCTTATCGATATGCTGCATTGCGCTGCGGTATGTGTCGGATATGACTACCGCTTCGGATATAAGGCAAGCGGAGATGCCCGGATGCTTAAAGCACTTTGCAAAAAGCACGGAATTGAAGCGATTATAACGGATGAGATTGATATTGACGGTGAAGCGGTAAAAAGCACAGCCATAAGAAATTATATAAGAGAAGGAAGCGTTCGGCATGCCGCGGCAATGCTTGGCAGACCGTTTGCTATAGACGGTAAGGTCGTTAAGGGGCTGCAGAACGGCAGGCGAATGGGATTTCCTACGGCGAATGTTTCGTACAGTCAGAATATGCTTATTCCTCGTAACGGTGTTTATGCGGGATATACATATGTAAAGGGAAAAAGGTATAAAAGCGTGATAAATGTCGGAAAGAACCCGACCTTTGACGCTGATAAGATAACCATAGAAAGTCATATTCTTGACTTTAAGGATGATATTTATAATGAACAGATCCGCGTGGAGTTTATTGAGCGGCTGCGCGGAGATAAAAAATTTGAAAGCGTTGATGCTCTTGTCAGTCAGATAAAGAGAGATGCGCAAACAGCAGGAAAGGAATTGAAATAATATGTTTGCAAGTGTTATACTCGCTGCCGGAATGGGCACAAGAATGAAATCGGAAATGCCGAAGGTAATACATAAGGTATGTGATAAGGAGCTGGTTAAATGGGTTATCGACGAGTCGAAAAAGGCAGGAGCTGACGAGGTTGTAGCCGTAATCGGGCATAAGGCTGAAATGGTGAGACCTGTTGTAGAAGGGGATGCAAAGATTGCAATCCAGTCAGAGCAGCTGGGAACGGGACATGCGGTTATGCAGGCAGTTCCGTTTATAAAGGATTATAAGGGCTACGTTGTAATTCTTAACGGTGATACTCCGCTTATCCGCGCGCAGACAATTGAGGCAGCCGTTAAGTATCATACAGAGCAGGGAAACAGCGCAACGGTAATAACAGCAGAGCTGCCGGATGCGACAGGCTACGGAAGGATTGTGCGCGGTGATGACGGCTCAGTGTTAAGAATAGTTGAGCAGAAGGATGCATCAGAGGATGAGAAGAAGATACGCGAGATCAATTCGGGTATGTATGTATTCGACAGCGATGCGCTTGTGCAGTCGCTTGATAAGCTTGAGCCGAATAACGCGCAGGGAGAATATTATCTCACCGATACCCTGCAGATACTCCGCGAGGCGGGAAAGAAAATCGGCGGCTTTACAATTGACGATAATGATGAAATCCGCGGCATAAATAACCGTATTCAGCAGAGCGAGGCGGAGCTTATTATGCAGGACAGAATAAATAAAAGACACATGACAAACGGCGTAACAATTATCAATCCGTCAACGGTAATAATCGGAGCTGAGGCTGAAATCGGTCAGGACACAATTATTGCATCAAATGTAACGATTTTGGGCAATACAAGGATAGGCTCAAACTGTGTGATAGAGATGGGCTGCAAGCTTGAAAATGCTCAGCTTGCCGATAATGTAACGGTAACAAGCTCTGTTATTCTCGACAGCGAAATCGGGGAGGGAACGTCGGTAGGACCGTTCGCCTATGTTCGTCCGGGCAACAAGGTGGGAAAAAATGTAAAGGTTGGCGACTTTGTAGAGCTTAAGAATGATACAGTGGGAGACGGGACAAAGATTTCACATCTCACATACCTGGGCGACAGCGATATTGGCAAAAATGTAAACTTTGGATGCGGAACTGTTACATGCAACTATGACGGTAAGAATAAGTTCCGTTCGACAATCGGCGACAACGTGTTTGTCGGCTGCAATACAAATTTTGTATCGCCCGTTAAGGTCGGAGACAGTGCATATATTGCGGCAGGCTCAACCATCACCGAGGACATTCCTGAAAACAATCTTTCCATTGCAAGAGCAAGACAGGTCAATAAGGCCGATTGGAAAGGAAATAAATATACGGAGGAATAAGATGTATCTTATAGCGGGACTGGGAAATCCGGGCAATCAGTATGAAATGACACGTCATAATATCGGCTTTCACACCATAGACTATATTGCTGATAAAGCGGGCGTGAAGATAAAAAAGCTGAAATATAAGGCTCTTTACGGAGAAACGGAAATAAACGGAGAAAAGGCGTTTCTGCTGAAGCCTCAGACCTTTATGAACAACAGCGGCGAGAGCATAGCCGAGTTTGTCAGCTTCTTTAAAATACCGGTTGAAAATGTAATCATAATAAGCGATGACATTTCACTTGATACCGGCAGAATACGCGTGCGCGGCAAAGGGAGCGCGGGAGGACACAACGGACTGAAGTCGATTATATATCATCTCAATTCGGATCAGTTTCCTCGTATACGTATAGGCGTAGGCTCTCCGAAGCATAAGGATTATGATCTGGCAGATTATGTTCTGGGGCGTTTTGCAAAGGAGGAAATACCCGTTCTTGAGGATGCGATAATAAGAGCGGATAAAGCTGTTGGAGAAATTATCGCAAGAGGCTTTCAGAGCGCAATGAATAAATTTAACGGTAAATAATCCGGGGTGACTGAAATGGATTTAAAGCATTTTCTGGAGGGTTATCGTCCGTATGAAGGGATGATAAACAATCTGGGCAGCACGCCGATGTCGGTTGCGGGCGTGGTAGACAGCGCGCAGCCGCAGCTGATTGCGGCTGCGCATGAAAAAAACGGCGGCAATACGCTGGTTGTGACATATTCCGATATGGAGGCAAGGGCGCTTTGCGACGATCTCAGACTGTATAATTCCGATGTCGTTTTCTTTCCGTCAAAGGAATATGTGTTTTATAATATTGAATCAATGGGCCGCGCTAACGACAATGCGCGGCTTTCTGTGCTTAATAAAATAACGGAGGGCAGGGGCGTTATTGTCACAGCGTCGGTGGACGCGCTCATGACATATACTGCCGACAGAGCAAAGTTTATAGGCAGCATTCTTGAATTTGAGGTCGGAGGAACGCAGGATATAAAAGAGCTTGCCGATAAGCTTACCGCTATGGGCTACTGCCGTGAGGAGATGATAGAGGGTGCAGGTCAGTTTGCAGTCCGCGGCGGTATTCTTGATATATATTCGCCCAACTGCGACGGACCGGTGAGGATAGAGTTCTGGGATGATGAGATTGATTCCATAAGACGATTTGACGCCGACAGTCAGAGAACGATAGATAACATTGAGTCGGTAAGAATTATTCCTGTGGTCGAGGCTTTGTATTCACAGAAAAGACGGGACGAAATCGTCCTGGAGCTTGAGAGGCGAGTTAAAAGCGCAGGCCGCAGAAAGACGGATATGACGGAATATATAAAAAATCTCAGGGCGGATATTGAAGCATTCAACGAGCGCCATTATTTTCCGTCCGCGGATAAATATATTTCGCTTATTTACGGCAGAATACCGTCTGTTCTGGATTATTTTGACAAGAGCGATATAGCCTTTGCACTTGATCCGAAGCGTATTTCGGAACGGCTTAAGACCTTTGCATGGGAGCATAATGAAATAATAACGGAGCTTAAGCTCAAGCAGATAATAGGAACGGAAAAAACCGATTTTTACCGCAGCGGTGAGGAGATTGTTAACTCACTGTCCGAAATGCGGCTGATTGCGGTTGAAATTCTCTCGCACACCAAGAATGATTTCAGTTTTAAGCATCTTGAAATGTTTGTCACAAAAACAACCGTTTCTTTTCACGGTAAAATAGAATATCTGTATGAGGATCTTTCAAAATGGCAGGCTGACGGATATACGGTTGTTGTACTGGCAGCAACCAGAGGACGCGCCGAGAACCTGAACGGAGTTTTTAACGAGCGCGGAATAAAATGCCGCATTTCCGAAAACGGGACTTTTGAAAAGGGCGAAACAGTAATCATACGCGGCAGCCATACAAACGGCTTTGAGTATCCGGAGGTTAAATTTGCGCTTGTTTCTGAAAAGGAGATATTTGAGTCGAAGGGCTCAAGAGAGAGACGCAGAAAGGATAATGCCGACAGAATAAAATCCTACAACGATATAAGTCCGGGCGATTATGTGGTTCATGTTACTCACGGCATAGGAGAATATACCGGTATTCAGAAGATCACCGTTGACGGAATAACAAAGGACTATCTGAAAATAAAATATAAGGGAACAGATGTTTTATATGTTCCTGTTGATCAGCTTAATCTGCTGTATAGATACAGCGGAAAGGACGGGGAAAAGACGGTAAAGCTAAATAAGCTCGGAACTCAGGAGTGGGTAAGGACAAAGGCAAAGGTAAAGGCATCAACCGACGAGCTGGCAAAGGGACTTATAAAGCTTTATGCAGAGCGCGAGAATGTAAAGGGTCATGCATTCGGTGAGGACACACCGTGGCAGAGAGATTTTGAGGATACCTTCCGCTACAATGAAACACAGGATCAGCTTCGCTCAATTGAGGAGGTCAAGGCTGATATGGAGAAGCCGCAGCCTATGGACAGACTGCTTTGCGGTGATGTGGGCTTCGGGAAAA
This sequence comes from Clostridiales bacterium, assembly GCA_029219585.1. Classification (GTDB taxonomy): domain Bacteria; phylum Bacillota; class Clostridia; order UBA1381; family UBA1381; genus Ornithomonoglobus. The sequence goes on along the minus strand of JAQXTR010000044.1, from coordinate 48,558 downwards.
CGGAGGTTGCTCTGCGTGCCGCGTTTAAGGCGGTATGTGACAGCAAGCAGGTTGCGTATCTGTGCCCGACAACGGTGCTTTCAATGCAGCATTATGAAACCTTTCTGTCAAGAATGGCAGATTTCCCTATAAATATAGAGATGCTCTCACGCTTCAGAACCGCCAAACAGCAGACGGAAATTATTAAAAAGCTTAAGGACGGAAGAATTGATATTGTTATCGGAACGCATCGGCTTCTTTCAAAGGATGTTAAGTTCAAGGATCTGGGGCTGCTCATCGTTGATGAGGAACAGCGCTTCGGTGTTGCTCACAAGGAGAGGCTGAAGGAGCTTAAAACGAATGTGGATGTTCTAACTATGACCGCAACTCCTATACCGAGAACCCTGCACATGGCAATGACTTCAGTCCGCGATATGAGTGTTCTTACGCAGCCGCCGCTGAACCGTTATCCGGTGCAGACTTATGTTTTGGAGTTCAATGAAATGGTTGTTCTTGATGCAATAAGACGTGAGGTAGCGAGGGGCGGTCAGGTATTCTATCTGTATAACCGCGTGCAGGGGATATTCCGCAAGGCGGCATGGATTGAAGAGCATTTTCCGGACATTAAGGTTGCGGTCGGACACGGAAAGATGAATGAGCAGCAGCTTGAGGATATAATGTATGACATGGTAAACGGCAGCACTCAGGTTCTTGTCTGCACAACCATTATAGAAACAGGACTTGATATTCCGAATGCGAATACGATTATTATTGAGAATGCAGACAGGATGGGGCTGGCGCAGCTATACCAGCTGAGAGGACGGGTAGGACGTTCAAACCGCGCAGCATACGCATATCTGACCTATCAAAGGGATAAGGTGCTTTCTACCGTTTCGCAGAAGCGTCTGAGCGCTATAAAGGAATTTACGGAATTCGGCTCCGGCTTTAAGATTGCCATGCGTGATCTTGAAATACGCGGCGCGGGTAATATCCTGGGCGCAGAGCAGCACGGGCATATGGATAATGTCGGATATGATATGTACTGTAAAATCCTTAAGGAGAGTATTGATGAGGCGAAGGGGATAACGGATAATACCGTAAGCGATGTTTCGGTTGATATAAACATAAATGCCTATATTCCCGAAAGCTATATACCATCTGCAAATCAGAGGATTGATATGTATAAAAAGATTGCCGCAATTGAGACCGAGGAGGACTCGTTTGAAATCAAGGATGAGCTTATAGACCGTTACGGCGAGCCGCCGAAGACGGTTCTGAATATAATCGCGGTGGCAGAGGTGAAAATTCCGGCGCGTGATGCGGGCTGTACGGAGATCACCGAAAAAGCGCGGATAATAACATTGACCTTTTCACCGGATAGGCTGACGCCCGAAATAATTTTCGGGCTGGATAAAAAATATCCGTCAAGAGTCAAGGTGGTATCCGATGAAAGGCCTTCACTTAGAATTAAAATGCCTGATAAGGAGCATAATTCGCTTGATTTTATTAATAAGCTGTTAAATCAGATAAACGAGCTGCATAAGCCCTCCCGTTCCGGTGCGGAGTAAAACAGAAATTGTGCTGCTTTACAGGAGGCTGTGTTATTTCCTCAAGGCTGAATACATGTATCTGGGTATATGTCCCTGCTTTGTATATACGGACCGGTTGCCGTTTATCGCAAAAGCAATGATGCAGGTAACCGCAATATATATTGTTGTGTTTATTCCGAACATTTCTATGCCGATAAACATAGGGGCAAGCAGCGTGTTTGTCGCGCTGCTGTATACGGCGGTGCAGCCCATAACGACTGTCAGCTCAAACGGAAGCCCGGTAAGCTGCGACATAACCGCGCCGAGGGAGGCTCCTATTGTCATGATCGGCATCATCTCTCCGCCGGAAAAGCCTATTACGATACAGGCAATGGTAAACACAAACTTGATTATGAAATCGTAGTAATGCGTTGTGTTTGTCAGCAGCAGCTCCGAAAGCATCGCAGCGCCCGTGCCGCAGTACCGTCCGCGGGCTGCGAATATAAGAAGTGCAGCCATTATGCTGCCGCCTATCAGGATTCCTATGTAACGGTTTTTTATCCTGCTGTCATAAACCCTGTGTGCCTCATGCAGCGCTCCGGCAAACAGTCTGCCGGCAATACCGAAAACTATTGAGCATACCACAATAAGGAACGCAACCTTCGGTGTGATTGATGCAGTTGCTGATACGGTATGGCTGAAGGCGGCAAGACCGCAGACCTTTGAAATGTAGCAGGCGGTGTATGCGCCTATGAGCGCAGGAATGAGCGCCTGATAAAACAAAATGCCGACGGCGGAAAATTCAAGCGCAAAGAACAATCCGCCCAAGGGCGTCTGAAAAAGTCCTGAAACCGCAGCGCTTACACCTGTTATGAGTAGGATACGGCTGTACTTGCGGGCTTTGAATATGCGTGATATGTAATCACCTATCGCCGCGCCGCAGGTAGCTACCGTACCCTCCTTACCGGTACTTGCTCCGAAGAGCAGCATTATTGAGTTGGAAATCAGCTTTAATAATACATATCCGTCAGGATATTGCCCTATTTTCTGAGCATGTCCGAAATCCTTTATTTCTCCGTTGTTATCAACCTCACCCATGTTATATGCGATAGCAAGATTCAGTCCCTGTTCGGAGTTGGGACTGAAATGCTTGTAGAGGAATATTATTAAAACTCCGGCAAGCCCCAGAAAGGGAACAAGAATAAGATAATGCTCCGCGCGGAATTCCTCTATAAATTCAAGGATTCTGCCGAAAAAGCCCGATATAAGGCCGAGAAGCGCGCCTATTAATACGGCGAGCAGCGAACAGATAACGGTTTCTCTTACCTTGCTTGTTCTGAATTTATCAATAAGTGTTTTTATAGTCATGTCTTCAGCATCTTCTTTAAATATTGTCCTGTGTATGAGCTTTCGTTTTCGGCAACCTTCTCCGGTGTTCCTTTGGCAACTATTGTTCCGCCTCCGTCACCGCCCTCCGGACCGAGGTCTATGATATAATCGGCAGTCTTGATAACGTCAAGATTATGCTCAATTACAATAACGCTGTTGCCGCCTTCAACAAGCCGGTTCAGCACCTCAATGAGCTTTTGCACGTCTGCGGAATGAAGTCCTGTGGTCGGTTCGTCAAGAATATATACGGTTTTTCCTGTGGGACGGCGGGAAAGCTCCGTTGCAAGCTTTACCCTCTGCGCTTCTCCGCCCGAAAGCTGTGTCGAGCTTTGCCCAAGCTTCAAATATCCCAGACCGACCTCCTGTATCATTTCAAGCCGTCTTTTGATTTTCGGAATATTAGCGAAAAATTCAACCGCCTCGTCAACAGTCATTTCAAGAACATCATAGATTGATTTTCCCTTATATTTGACCTCAAGTGTTTCGCGGTTGTAGCGCTTGCCCTTGCATACCTCACACGGAACATATACATCGGAGAGAAAATTCATCTCAATCTTTACAATACCGTCACCTGAGCATGCCTCGCACCGTCCGCCCTTTACGTTAAAGCTGAAACGGCTTGCCTTGTAGCCGCGTATCTTTGATTCGTTTGTCTGCGCAAACACCTCGCGTATATCGTTGAAAAGGTTTGTATAGGTTGCAGGGTTTGAACGCGGCGTTCTTCCGATAGGGCTCTGATCTATATCTATAACCTTATCAAGAACCTCCGTTCCGAGAATTTCTTTATGCTGTCCCGGCTTTGTATGTGCGCGGTTGAGGGTGTTGGCAAGACTCTTATATAAAATCTCGTTTACAAGTGAGCTTTTGCCTGAGCCCGAAACTCCCGTTACACAGGTGAATACACCGGTAGGGAATTTTACGTTTATATTTTTCAGATTGTTTTCTTTTGCTCCCTTAACGGTTATCCAGCCGGTCGGCTTGCGGCGCTGAGAGGGTACTTCAATTTTCAGTTCTCCGCTGAGATATTTACCCGTCAGTGAGCGCGGACAATTCATAAGCTCCCGCGCCGTTCCCTGTCCGACTATTTCTCCGCCGTTTATACCTGCAGCAGGACCGACGTCAACAATATAATCGGCTGCCATCATGGTATCGGTGTCATGCTCAACAACAATTACCGTGTTGCCTAAGTCCCGAAGATGAAGAAGAGTTCCGATAAGTCTGGTGTTATCCCTCTGATGCAGACCTATACTCGGCTCGTCAAGAATATAGAGGACTCCCGTCAGACCCGAGCCTATCTGGGTTGCAAGCCGTATTCTCTGTGCCTCGCCGCCGGAAAGTGTTCCGGAGGAGCGGGAAAGCGTAAGGTAGTCAAGGCCGACATCAAGCAGGAATTGCAGACGCGCCTTTATTTCTTTTATAATCTGTCTTGCAATCACCATTTCACGGTCTGTAAATTCGAGACTGTCAACGAACGCCATTTCCTCTTTAATGCTCATGCAGGTAAATTCATATATATTTTTCCCCCCGACTGTTACTGCGAGCATATCGTCATTGAGTCTTGCACCGCGGCATTTCGGGCAGCGTATATCGTTCATATAACGGCTTATATCCGATCTCGCATATTCCGATGACGGCTTATCATAGCGGCGCTGAAGATTTGTTATAAGTCCCTCAAACGGCATTTCGTATGAGCCGCTTCCGTAGGATCGGTTGTAGCGCAGCTTGAGCTTTTTCTCTCCCGTTCCGTATAACAGAACGTCCTTTGCCTCCTGAGGTATATCCTTATATGGAGTGTTTATATCAAAGCCGTAGGTTTCGGCAATGGCGGTATAATACATATATGCAATGCTTGAAGGGTCATCATAGCTGTTCCATCCGCTGCAGCGGATTGCTCCCTCCAGAATGCCGACGTCGGGATTTACAACAACAAGCTCAGGGTCGATTTTTAAAAGGACTCCCAGACCGTCACAGTTCGGACAAGCGCCGAACGGGTTATTAAACGAGAACATTCTCGGCTCAGGCTCGGGCAGGCTGATGCCGCAGTCATCGCATGCGTAGCTCTGTGAGAACCGCATTGTCTCACCGCCTACAACCTCAACCATAACTATATCTCCGCTGAGCTTGAATGCGGTTTCTATTGAATCTCCCAAACGCATTTCAATATCCGGCTTTACCGCAAGACGGTCAATAACTATTTCTATATTGTGCTTAAAAGTCTTTTTCAGTGTCGGCGGTTCATTCACGTCATACATTTCACCGTCCACCCTCATGCGCACATAGCCGCTTTTTTTCGCAGATTCAAAAATGTTTTTATGTTCGCCCTTCTTTGCGGTGACAACGGGCGCTAATATCTGTATTCTCGAACGCTCCGGCAGCTCCATTATACGATCAACAATCTGGTCAACCGTCTGCCGCTTAACCTCCTTGCCGCATTTCGGACAGTGGGGGACACCGATACGCGCGTAAAGCAGTCGGAGATAATCGTAAATCTCCGTTACTGTTCCCACGGTGGAGCGGGGGTTTTTTGAGGTTGTTTTCTGATCTATACTGATTGCCGGTGAAAGTCCTTCAATATAGTCTACATCCGGCTTATCCATCTGCCCCAGAAACATTCTCGCATATGAGGAAAGAGATTCAACATATCTTCTCTGTCCCTCGGCGTATATGGTGTCAAATGCCAGCGAGCTTTTGCCTGAGCCTGAAAGTCCGGTAAGAACAACCAGCTTATCCCTTGGTATATTTACTGAAATATTTTTCAAATTGTGCACGCGCGCACCCTGAATTTTAATTTCTCCGTTTAACATTTGCTGCCTTCCTTTTTAATTTAAATAGTATGATTGCGTATCTGCTTTTCTCTGTATCATAGAATGGTTTTCGTCAATAATACGCTGAACATCCGCATACATTGCGCTTTCAAAAAGCATTTGCACAAGCGGGTCGGCTGTATAGACCGCTCTTGCGGTGTTTGATATTTCAAGCCTGTCGGTTTCGGGAAATTCCCGTATATCCACAATTTCACATTGTAGCCCCAGAACGTCAAACACGGCGCGCTCAGCGTCATCAAAATCCTCCTGTGACGTGTTTGAATCGCTGAAGCATATAAACTCCGTGACCTCCTCCTCGTACATATACAGTACCGGGGTCAGGATTTTTTCGGTTATAATTTCCACAGCTGTTGTCAATTCTGTTTCGTTTATCATAAATCAAATTCCTTTTCAATTCGTTTTATCTGATCACGGTATTCTGCCGCCTTCTCAAATTCAAGCTTTTCAGCGGCGTCAAGCATAAGCTTTTCAAGCTCCGCAATCTGCTTTCTGATGTCAATTGCCGCGCTCTTTCCGCTGCTTTCATCAACCGCCTGCATGGGCTCAAGAATTTCCCGTATATCCTTGCGGATAGTCGTCGGAACAATTCCGTGCTCTTTGTTGAAATTCATCTGCAGCTCACGTCTGCGTCGTGTTTCGTTTATGGCACGGCTCATAGAACCGGTTACCGTATCGGCGTACATTATAACTCTGCCGTCTGCGTTACGTGCGGCGCGGCCTATAGTCTGTATCAGCGACATTTCACTTCTTAAGAAGCCTTCCTTATCGGCATCGAGGATTGCTACAAGTGCAACCTCCGGAATATCAAGTCCCTCACGAAGAAGGTTGATGCCGACAAGCACATCGTAGACGCCTATGCGCAGATCCTTGATGATTTCAGTACGCTCAATCGTCTTTATCTCTGAGTGCATATATGTTACCTTGATGCCTATTTCCTTCAGATAAGCCGTAAGATCCTCCGCCATCCTTTTTGTCAGCGTTGTCACCAGTGTTCTGAAGCCCTTTTCTGTCACCCTGCGAATTTCTCCGATAAGGTTATCAATCTGATGCTCCGTGGGTCTTACCTCAATAACAGGGTCAAGCAGTCCGGTAGGACGTATCACCTGTTCGGCGACAACCGTTGAGTGCTCCTTCTCATAATCCGCAGGGGTGGCACTTGTGAAAATCACCTGGTTAAGATGCTGTTCAAATTCCGGGAATTTCAGGGGACGGTTGTCGAGCGCACTGGGAAGCCGGAAGCCGTAGCGGATCAATGTTTCCTTCCTGGCGCGGTCTCCGTTATACATGCCTCGTACCTGGGGCAGAGTCTGATGTGACTCGTCTATTATCATGATATAGTCCTCAGGCATATAGTCAAGCAGTGTGAACGGCGCTGAGCCCGGTGCTCTGCCGCTTATATGGCGTGAATAGTTTTCGATGCCCTGACAGAAACCGATTTCCTGCATCATTTCAAGGTCATAGCGTGTACGCTGCTCAATTCGCTGCGCCTCAATAAGCATTTCCTTATCCTTAAAATACTTAACCTGCTCCTCCATTTCTGCCTCAATCGCCGCCATTGCCATTGTCATTTTCTCCGGTGTGGTTACGTAATGAGATGCCGGCATTATAACTGCGTGGCGGTATATGCCTATAATTTCTCCGGTTACTGCGTTTATCTCTGATATTCTGTCTATTTCGTCCCCGAAAAATTCAACACGAATTGCATTTTCACCGTTATTTGAAGGGAATATCTCCACAACGTCTCCCCGAACCCGGAATTTATTTCTGACAAAGTTGATGTCGTTGCGTTCATACTGCATTTCAACAAGCTTTCTGAGCATCTCATCGCGATCCTTTTCCATGCCTACACGGAGGGAAAGCATCATGTTCTTGTAGTCGTCCGGGTCTCCCAGACCGTAAATACATGACACGCTTGACACAATAAGAACGTCTCTGCGTTCAAGCAGCGCAAATGTAGCGCTGTGGCGGAGCTTATCGAGGTTCTCGTTTGTCATTGCGTCTTTTTCGATATAAGTGTCAGTCTGCGGCAAATAAGCCTCCGGCTGATAATAGTCATAGTACGATACGAAGAATTCAACGCAGTTGTTGGGAAAAAACTCCTTAAACTCGCTGCACAGCTGTGCGGCAAGCGTTTTGTTGTGCGCAAGAACGATTGTAGGTCTGTTCACGGCGGCAATGATATTTGCCATTGTAAAGGTTTTTCCCGAGCCCGTTACGCCGAGAAGAGTCTGAAATTTTTCGCCGCGGCTCAGCCCGTCAACAAGCTTTGCAATCGCTTGCGGCTGATCGCCCGACGGCTGAAATTCCGAAACCAGCTCGAATTTATCCATAGCCTGTACCCCCGATTTTCTCTCAGATTTGCTATATACTATTATACTCTACAAACATATGTTTGTCAATAGAGAAATGTAAACAGAATTTACCCGAAAAAGCCGGCAGATAATAACGTCATATGATATAAAGAAGTCGCATAATCCGCTTGACAAGCATATTGGCGAATGATATAATGTTAGACGAGCTGATTGTGGATTTGCATGATTTGTGTATGGGTGTATCTGAATACAATGACTGTATTGAGGTATGCTGCCTGTACGGCATCTCATTCGAGGACAGCGAGTCAAGAATGCATTTTATGCGCGCATATGAGGAAATGGACTATACAACACGCAAATGGGAAAACCGTGGTTTTTCGGATAAGGAGATACATCCGAGAGCGGAGATTAAGCCTGTTAAGAAGGTCAAAATCGGCAGAAACGATCCGTGTCCCTGCGGCAGCGGAAAGAAATATAAAAAGTGCTGCGGAAGATGAAAAACCACTTGAAATATAGCTCATAAAATGCTATAATAGAATAGCATAATTATGAAAGGAAGCATATAGAATGATAAGACACATAGTAGCATGGAGAATAGCCGACGGCGAGGATAAGCAGGAGCGCGCATCGGCAATGAAGGAAAATCTTGAGGCATTAAAGGGAAAGATTGATGAATTGGTCGATATTGAGGTCGGCATTAATTTTAATAAAACAGAATCCGCATCAGATGTGGTTCTTGTAAGCACCTTCAACAGCAGAGCGGATCTGGAGACATATCAGGCTCATCCGGCGCATAAGGCGGTAGGAACAAATTATGTAAGACCTTATGTTAAGGAAAGACGAGTTGTTGATTACGAGTTTTAAGCTAAGGAGCTGTACCTAATGGCAACAGAAAAAATTACCCGTGAGCAGTGGGCCGTTTCCGACGGCTTTATTGCTAAGATAAAGGAAGATAATGCAAACTTTGCCGTTAAAAACGGCAGAACACGCCTTGCACATACGGAAACCTACGGCTGTCAGCAGAATGTAAACGACACCGAACGCATAAGAGGTATGCTGGCAAAGGCGGGCTTTGAGTTTACGGACAAGGCAGAGGAGGCGGATCTCGTAATTTATAATACTTGTGCGGTCCGTGAAAATGCAGAGCAGAGAGTGTTCGGACGTTTGGGGATATTAAAGCACATCAAGGAAAATGCTAAGCCGGATATGCTGGTTGCGGTATGCGGCTGCATGGTGCAGCAGGAGCATATTGCGGAAAAAATAAGAAAGGTTCACGACCATGTGGATCTGATTTTCGGCACTCATGCGCTCTGGCGTATGCCTGAGCTGCTTTATAAGGCGATGAACGAAAACGGAGTTGTTGTTGATATAACCCGGAGCGACGGCTCAATTGCCGAGGATGTGCCGATCCTTCGGGATAAGGATGAAAAGGCGTGGGTTTCAATCATGTACGGCTGCAATAATTTCTGCACCTACTGTATTGTTCCGTATGTAAGAGGCAGGGAGAGAAGCCGTACCCCGGAGGATATTCTCTCAGAGGTAAAGTGCCTTGTAAAGAGCGGCACAACAGAAATTTCACTTCTGGGTCAGAATGTAAATTCATACGGAAAGGATCTCGGTCTTGATATTGATTTTGCGGATCTGCTGAGGATGATAAATGATATTGACGGTGTTAAACGCATACGCTTTATGACCTCGCATCCGAAGGATTTAAGTGATAAGCTTATATACACCATACGCGACTGCGACAAGGTGTGCAAGCAGCTGCATCTTCCGGTGCAGGCGGGTTCAAACCGTATATTAAAGGAAATGAACCGCCATTATACGAAGGAGCAGTATCTTGAAAAAATAGATAAAATAAAGAAGGAGATTCCTGGCATTACCCTTACAACCGATATTATAGTCGGATTTCCCACAGAAACAACAGAGGATTTTAAAGAAACTCTGGATATAATAAGGTATGTCCGGTACGACAGTATTTTTTCATTCATATATTCGCGCCGCGAAGGAACTCCCGCCGCAAAGCTGGATTTCGTTCTGACGGATGAGGAGATTCACAGAAACTTCAATGAACTGCTGGAGGTTCAGAATCAGATATGTCTTGAAAAAAATCTTGAGTATAAGGACAGGATTGAAACAATTCTTGTGGACGGATCAAGCAAGACAAATAAATCACTTATGTCGGGCAGAACCGACGGAGGAAAAATCGTTAATTTTAAAGGCTCACCGGATTTGTGCGGCAAATATGTTCAGGTTAAGATTACAAATCCTAAGCAGTGGAGCCTGGAAGGAGAATTGATATGACAGTTATAGAAAAAGCAAGAGAGCTGGGAGAATTAATTCAGGAATCGGAGGAAATGAAGGCATACAAGGATGCCGAAGCAATTCAGAAATCCGATGAGGCAACGCAGGAGTGCATGAGTAAATTTAACCTTAACCGCCTTAACCTTGCGCGTGATATGCAGAACGGCAAAATATCAAGAGAGGACGCCGTTGGAGCCAACAATAAGGCATATGAGGAGCTGCTTAAGGAAGCACCGCTTATAAAGGACTATGTTGAAAAGAAGAAAAAGTTTGACGAGCTTGTTAATCAGGTGAATACAATAATTAATTTCTATATCACCGGCTCGACCGGCGGCGGATGCAGCGGAAACTGCGGCTCCTGCGGCGGCGGATGCGGCTGATAGATACAGAGCTGAGGGCGGCGCTGCGGATCGCCCTCGGAAAACAGTATACCCAAAGCGGAACAGAGAATGGATAAGCGGAAAGGAAAGATAACATGGCGGGAAAGCTGTCGCCGATGATGGCGCATTATATTAAGGTAAAAGAGGAATATTCTGACTGTATAGTGTTTTACCGTCTCGGTGATTTTTACGAGATGTTTTTTGATGATGCAATAACGGTTTCCAGGGAGCTGGAGCTCACGCTGACCGGACGTGACTGCGGAATGGAGGAACGCGCGCCTATGTGCGGTGTTCCGTTCCACAGCGCCGATATTTATATTTCAAAGCTTATTGCTGCCGGATACAAGGTTGCAATATGTGAGCAGATGGAGGATCCCAAAGCCGCGAAGGGTATGGTTGCCCGTGATGTTATCCGCGTGATAACCCCCGGTACGGCTACCGATGAAACGATACTTGAGGAGGGGGCAAACAATTACTTAGTTGTTATGTATAAGTCCGGAGAGCATATCGGCTTCACTGCCGCGGATGCGTCAACGGGCGAAATGCTTGCAACGGAGCTGTTAAGCGAGAGATATGTGCTTGATGAGCTTGCAGGTTATGCTCCTAAGGAGATAATTATTAACGATGCTTTTGACCGCGGAACAGAGAAGCGCATAATATCCGCAATAAGAGTTACCCCGGAACGGCGGGAGGAGATTTTTAAGGATAATCCGATAGTTAATGTTGAAAATCATTTTAAAAAAGATCTCGTGGCGCTTAAGCTTGATACAAAGCCTGCCGCGGTGCTGGCAGTGAGCGGAGCGATTAATTATCTTGAATATACTCAGAAGAACCGCATGGATTATATCAATAAGCTGTCGGTATATGAGAGTGAAAACTATATGGAGCTGGATTTTGCCACACGCAGAAATCTGGAGATTACGGAAACGATGCGTGATAAAGCAAAACGCGGCTCTCTGTTTTGGGTGCTTGACAAAACCAAGACCGCTATGGGGCGCAGGAGGCTGCGTCAATGGCTTGAACGACCGCTGATAAACCCGATTGACATAAACAAAAGACTGGCATCCGTTAAAGAGCTGGTTGATAATGCAATGCTGCGTGATGAATTAATAGAAATTCTGTCAAAAACCTATGATATTTCAAGAATCATAAGCAGAATTGCCCTTGGAACCGTAACGCCTAAGGATATGGTATCGCTGAAGCAGACGCTTTTGCAGCTGCCGTCCCTGGAATGTGTTCTGTCGGGTATGAAATCACCCATGTTTGCCGGAATGGCAAAAAAATTTGATATTCTTGACGATATATTCTCACTTATAGACCGGGCAATTGATGAGGATAATGCATCCTCCGTTACACGTGACGGCGGCATGATTAAGGCGGGCTATAACGAGGAGGCGGACAGACTCCGTGATGCGAAGAATCATGGCGACGAATGGCTCAGACGCGTTGAAGATGAGGAACGCGAGCGCACGGGAATTCCGAAGCTGAAAACCGGATTCAACCGTGTGTTCGGGTACTATATTGAAATAACCAATTCATATAAGGATAAGGTGCCTGAAAATTACATAAGGAAACAGACTCTCACCAATGCCGAGCGTTATATAACACCTGAGCTGAAGGAAATTGAGAGTACGATTCTCGGATCCTCAGAGCGGCTTATCGCGCTGGAGCTTAAGCTGTTCAACGAGCTGCGTGAAAAGCTGGAGGGAGAGCTGGAAAGGATAAAGCGCGCCGCCAATGTAATTGCGGTGACGGATGTGCTTTGCTCACTTGCTACAGCCGCCTACAGAAACAACTATTGTATGCCTGAGGTGGACGACAGCGGAATAATTGATGTTAAGGACGGCAGACATCCTGTTGTTGAGGCACTGTCAAAGGATATTATATTCGTTCCCAATGACAGCTTTCTAAATACTGACGAGGACAGACTGCTGATTATAACAGGACCTAATATGGCAGGTAAATCAACGTATATGCGTCAGACTGCGGTAATTTCGCTTATGGCGCAGATAGGAAGCTTTGTTCCCGCATCATCGGCAAGACTGGGTGTTGTGGACAGAATATTTACAAGAGTCGGCGCAAGTGACGATATAGCATCGGGGCAGAGTACCTTCATGCTTGAAATGAACGAGGTAAGCAATATTCTGAAAAATGCTACAAGCAAATCGCTGATAATTCTTGACGAAATCGGCAGAGGCACAAGCACCTATGACGGACTCTCAATCGCATGGTCTGTGGCGGAATATATCCATAACAAGCGCAGAATCGGCGCAAAAACCATGTTTGCAACTCATTACCACGAGATGACGGAGCTTGAGGACAAGCTGGACGGCGTAAAGAATTACCGCATTGCGGTGAACAAGCGCGGTGATGAAATATCATTCCTGCGCCGGATTGTACGCGGCGGTGCCGATGAAAGCTACGGTATTGAAGTGGCGGCGCTTGCAGGACTGCCGGGTGAGGTTATAAAGCGTGCAAAAATAATTTTACAGGGGATAATAGAGGATAACCCGGATAAGCTCTATAGGAAAAGTAAAAAACAGCCGGAGCCGGTAAGTGCTCAGATCGGATTTGAGGATATGGCGGGGCGCGAGCTGCTTGATGAACTGAAAATGATGGATGTTACCACTATGACGGCGATAGATGCAATGAATAAGCTTTATCAGCTGTCACTGAAAGCAAAGGAGTTATAACGAATGGGTCTTATTCATGTTCTTGATACAGAGGTGTCAAATAAAATTGCTGCCGGCGAGGTGGTTGAAAAGCCTTTGAGTATCGTTAAGGAGCTTGTTGAAAACAGCATTGACGCGGGAGCGTCTCTGATTACTGTTGAGATAAGAAACGGAGGTATTTCATATATACGGGTTACAGACAATGGCTCCGGAATGAGTGAGGAGGATGCGAAAATCTGTTTCCTCCGCCATGCGACAAGTAAAATTCAGACCGGGGGAGATCTTGAGGCAATATATACCCTTGGTTTCCGCGGTGAAGCACTCTCAAGCATCGGAGCTGTTTCAAGGGTGAAGCTTTATACAAAGCGCCGCATGGACGAAACCGGCGTATGCGTGACCTGCGAAGGAGGAGAAATTCTTTCTTCTGCCGATGCAGGCGCACCGAACGGTACCGTCATTGAGGTTTCAGACCTTTTCTACAATACTCCGGCAAGATTGAAATTTCTTAAAAAGCCCGCTACAGAGGGAGGCTATATTGCCGACCTTATGGCAAGATATGTCTTTGCGCATCCGGAAATATCCTTTAAGCTTATACGGGAGGGAAAGGAGACCGTTTTTTCCGCAGGAGATAATAAGCTTATCAATGCGATATATTCTGTATACGGCAGGGACTTTGCGAAAAGTATGCTTGAGGTTGATTATCAGTACAATGATATTCATGTGGCGGGCATGATAGGGAAGGGAACTTTGTCGAGGGCAAACAGAAACAATGAAACCTTTTTTGTGAACAAAAGATATATTAAAAGTGCGATTCTTATACATGCCCTGGAGGAAGCATATAAGAATCAGATCATGATTTCAAAATTTCCTACGGCAATTCTCAATATTGAAATCGCCGCAACGGATGTTGATATAAATGTACACCCTACAAAGCTTGAGTGTAAGTTCTCAAATGAATCAGAAATTTATCAGGCGGTATATCATGCGGTAAAGTCTGCTCTGTATGAGCTGCCGAATGTACCGGAGATTGAGAGAACAGAGAAGAAGGAGCAGGGAGAATATATTAAGGCAAATGTCGGAGAGCAGAAAACGCTGGAGGAGCTTTACGGGAACAAGCTCAGAGAGAGCATGAAGCCGTCAAATAACTTTAAGTTTAAGACACAGCACAGAGAAGGTCCGCGTCCGTCATGGGATGAAATAAAGAAGCCGGAGCCGCAGAGGGCTGAGCTGCGTGATACATTAGCCGCAAAACCGGCAATTCCTGCGGAGAATGATGAAGCCGCAGCATTTGAAAAGCTTATGAACCGGGCAAAGGCGGCGGAGAATACAGACATCCCAAGCGCTGCAAAAGCAAAGCCGGCAGCTGCGGAGGAAGTGACTCAGATACAGACCGAGACGGGAAAACGCCCCGTAGATACCTTTGCAATGCTTGACTATGCGCTGGAGCTGGGCAAAAAGAAGGGACGATTTACAAAGGTAAGAGATTCTGAGAGTGCAGAAACGACCGAGGCTGATAATTCTATTCCCGACTGGAGGGAATACCGCGACCGCAAAAATGAGGAATATGCTCAGATGCAGGAGGAAAATATCTTTAATGACGGGTATTTCCGTGTGATAGGACAACTGTTTGAAACCTATATCCTTGTTGAAAAGGATGATAAACTGCTGATGATAGATCAGCATGCGGCGCATGAAAGACTGAATTTTGAAGCGTTAAAGCAGGAGCTTGAAAGCTCCGGCATTGCATCGCAGATGATGCTTGAGCCGGTGGAAATAAGACTTTCGGGTGAGGAATTTGCAGTGTATACCGATCATGAAAAAGATTTCTTTGCGCTGGGATTTGAGATTGCAGATGACGGTGAAAGTAATGTTACAATAAGCGCGGTCCCGGGCGATATTTCGTGGAGTGAGGTTGAGCCTCTGTTTCTTGAGCTGCTCACACAGGCGGGGAATATGAGTCAGCAGCTTTTGTCATATGATAAGGAAAGACTGCTGTATACAATTTCCTGTAAGGCGGCAATAAAGGCTAATATGGAAATCAGCGAGCTTGAAATGCAGAGCCTTGTCGAACGTGTGTTCAAGCTGAAAAATATCAATACTTGTCCCCACGGCAGACCTATTGTGATTTGCATAAGCAAGAAAGAAATCGAGAAAAATTTTAAGAGGATTGTATAATGAATAAGATACCTTTGGTTGTTATTGCAGGACCTACAGCCTCGGGAAAAACACGGCTGGCGATTGATGTTGCAAAACAGTTCAATGGAGAAATCGTTTCGGCGGACAGCATGCAGATATATAAATATATGAATATCGGAACTGCAAAGCCAACCGCAGCGGAGCGGGCAGAGTGTACGCATCACCTCATTGATTTTGTTGAGCCGGATGCTGAATTTTCCGTTGCGGATTATACGGCGCTGGCGCATAAGGTGATCGCTGATATTACCGCGCGCGGAAGGCTGGCGGTTATGTGCGGCGGAACAGGACTTTATATAGACAGTGTCGTCAATGATGTACCGTTCGGAGAACAGGATACAGACTATGAGATGCGCAAGCAGTTGAATGACCTGGCAGAGCGTGAGGGCGGTGAAAGACTGCTTGAAATACTTGCTGAATTTGACCCTGTAAGTGCGCAAAGGCTGCATCCTAATAATCTTCGCCGAATAATCCGTGCCATAGAGTTTTACCGTACAACAGGGGTGCCGATCTCAGAGCATCAGGAAATGACAAAGAGAATTGAGAGCCGCTATGAGCCTGTTATGTTCTGTATTAATCATACAAGAGATATTTTATATGAAAGGATAAATATCCGCGTGGATATGATGCTTGAAGAGGGGCTTGCGGACGAAGTAAAGAGCCTTATGGACATGGGATATACAAAGAATATGAATTCCATGAAGGGAATAGGCTATAAAGAAATGATGACTTATTTGAATGGAGAATGTACTCTTGAGGAAGCGGTAGAAGCTGTTAAGCAGGGCACACGAAGATATGCAAAACGACAGCTTACGTGGTTCCGCCGCAATAAACGTATCATAAGTCTTGATCCTGAGAAGGCTTGGTTGGCTGCGTCACAAGTCATATCGGACAGACTGAACATATAAGAAAAAAAGCGCTCGTTTTACCCGAACGAGCGCCGCCCTTTTATCCTATATCTAATAGGATTATACCTTGTTAATGTAATTATACAACAAATATCCTTATAAATCAACATTTTTTACACATAGTAATCAAAATGTTAGTTTTGTAAATTGTTTCATGGCTCTGTCATATTCTTGTAATTAATTGAAATAATCCGAAAAAAATATAAATGCAAGTGAAACAAGCAGAAGCTTATCGTCACAATCGTTTAACAAAAGTAACGCAACAACAATAAGAATTATCATATCGTCTGCTTTGAGTTTTCCTATTATCGTTCTATTATTTTCCGAATCATTGTCGATGACTGATACCGGGATCGGATCGGTCTGCACTGCGGGTGTTGGCTTCGGCGGCGGTGATACTGATAGCTCCGGCAGCACTGACCCTTTTTTCGACTCCGCAGACGCGTTACCGAATGTATTTATCGGCTGCGGCATGTTGTTATAGCTATAAGACTTATACATCACTCACCTCCGAATAACTTGCTGATCTGAGCAAGATTCATGAATTTGATTGCCTCGTCTATGGTTTCTCTACGGGTCTGACGCATAAATGGCTTTAGTGATTCCAGAAGTCGGGTGCGGTCGTCTCCGTCCTTTGATGAAATCCGGCTCATAAGCTGTTGTACCTGCAAAATAAGCTCGGGATTAATCGACATTCCGGATGAATCCTGTGTGGAAGTGTTTTGCACAGCCGTGCCGCGGGGGGCAGATGATGCTTCATTGTCTGAGCCGGATTTACCGGAATTAAGTATACCGAGGATACTGTTTAATTTTTCATCGGCATTGTCGCCGAGCAGTCCCTTTAAGGTGTCCGTCATATCTGCCACTTTTAATACCTTCCTTCTATTTAAGAATATTTATGATGTCCTCACCGGACAGCGAATTGAGCTTGCGGCGTACTGTTGCCGGATCAAGCTTACTGAACTCGGACATCAGCCGTTCTTTGTCGGATTGACTGAGATTGTCTGACATTTTCTTACCCTGAACCGATCCGATGAAGTTATTAATCTGTTTCAGTTGGTTTTCATTAAAGCTGCTGAGCAGTTCATTTATATCCATAAAAATCATCCCTTTCCGTATTGGATATATTTTTCAATTAATGTATTATATGCATGAGCTGAAAAAAAATGAACTGTACTATTGATTATTTATATCATTTATGATAACGCGCCGGGAAGTGTAGTCGAATGGTTTACCGTGAAGGATTAAATAAGGAATAAGAGCAAAAAAACAGCGGTCCGGTCAGAACCGCTGCTTTTTGTTTTGTTATATAAGTAAGTAAGGAAACCACGTTGGTTTGGTTAGAACCAACGTGTGATGATTGATTATGGAATAAATCTTACATATTCCATTTACTATTATACATCAACCTTAATAAAAAATCAATAGCAAATTACAAAAAAGTTGTGAATTTTGAAAAATAAAATTGAGTGTTAAAACGGGAGGGATAAAAAACCCTCCCGCCGATAATTCTTATACGAGGTAAAGAAGCTCTGTGTATGTCGGGAACGGCCAGTAGTCTTTTGCAACGAGCGTTTCGAGAGTATCAGCTGTCACTCTCAATTTATCCATTGCGGGGATAACTGTGTTCTTATAATACATACCTGTATCATATACATCTGCATCAGGAACTGCTGCTGTAGCTACGTCAAGTGTGTCAATATCAGCCATGAGCTCCTCTGTAAGAGATGTAAGCTGCTTTGCCTTCTCAAGCTCCTTAGGCGCATCAAGACCGAGAGCCTTCTTTGATGAAAGATCATCTGTAACAAACTTTGTATATTTAAGACATGCAGGAAGAATCTCCTGTTTTGCCATTTCAAGCATAGTGAGCATCTCGAAGTGGAGTGTATTGTTATATTCCTCCATCATTATCTCGGTTCTTGTTTCAACCTCAACCTGAGTAAATACGCCCTGCTTTCTAAAGAGGTCGATTGACTTCTTGCTCTTGAAGTACGGCATAGCATCCGGCGTTGTCTTGAGGTTAAGAAGACCTCTTCTTTCAGCCTCTTCAACCCATTCGTCACTGTAGCCGTTGCCGTTGAATATAATTCTCTCATGATCTCTGAACGTCTGGATTGCGAGGTCGAGCGCAGCCTTGGGGAAGTCGCTGCAGCCTTCGAGCTTATCTGCAAACTCTGTCAATGTTTCGGCAACGATTGTATTAAGTACAATATTAATGCCTCCGATGGACTGTCTTGAACCCGGAGCACGGAATTCAAAACGGTTGCCCGTGAATGCGAACGGTGAAGTTCTGTTTCTGTCGGTTGAGTCCTTTTGAATATCCGGAAGTGACTCAACGCCTGTTTCTATAAGCTTGCCTTGCTCATATTTTACACCGTGACCGCTCTTGAGCTGCTCAACTACTGCTGCGAGCTGGTCGCCGAGGTACAATGAGATAATTGCCGGGGGAGCCTCGTTTGCGCCGAGTCTGTGGTCATTGCCCGCAGTTGCAACCGAAACTCTTAATATATCCTGATAATCATCAACAGCTTTTATAACTGCTGCAAGGAAAAGAAGGAACTGAACGTTCTGTTCCGGCTTCTTGCCGGGCTTTAAGAGCAGCTCGCCGTCGGATGTGCCGATTGACCAGTTGTTATGCTTACCGGAGCCGTTAATGCCCTCATACGGCTTCTCGTGGAGCAGACAGTACAAACCATGATGATCCGCAACCTTTTTTAGCACCTCCATAGTAATCTGATTGTGATCGTTGGAAATGTTTGTTGTTGAGAAAATGGGAGCAATCTCATGCTGTGCCGGAGCAACCTCGTTATGCTTTGTCTTTGCAAGCACGCCGAGCTTCCATAGCTCCTCGTCAACCTCCTTCATGAAGGCTGCAACTCTTTCCTTGATCTGACCGAAATAGTGGTCATCCATTTCCTGCCCCTTGGCAGGCTTGCAGCCAAACAGTGTTCTGCCTGTAAGAAGAAGGTCCTTTCTCTGATTTCTGAGCTTCTTATCCACAAGGAAATACTCCTGCTCAGGTCCTACATATGCAACAACTCTCTTAGGATTCTTGCCGAAGAGTGCAAGAACTCTCTTTGCTGCTTTGTCAATTGCCGCCTCAGAACGGAGAAGCGGTGTTTTCTTATCAAGAACCTCGCCTGTATAGGATACGAATGATGTCGGTATATATAATGAATGATCCTTGATGAATGCGAATGATGTAGGATCCCATGCAGTATAGCCGCGTGCCTCAAATGTTGCCCTCAGACCGCCAGAGGGGAAGGAAGATGCGTCCGGTTCACCCATAACAAGCTCTTTGCCTGAAAATTCCATAATAACTGTCTTGTCATCCGTAGGCTGGATAAATGAGTCGTGCTTTTCAGCAGTAAGACCTGTCATCGGCTGGAACCAGTGTGTGTAATGGGTACAGCCCTTTTCAATTGCCCAGTCCTTCATTGCGTTAGCTACAACCTCAGCAACCTCAAAGTCAAGCTTTGTACCTTCGCTTATTGTTTTAACGAGTGACTTATAAATGTCCTTTGGTAAACGCGCCTTCATTGTGGGAAGGTTAAATACGTTTTCACCGAAGATCTTTGATACGTCTCCGTTTTCCATCATGATAAAAATACCTCCTGAAAATCTTAGTTTATGCTAACATTTGCGAATTTATTGAAAAAGGGTGTTTTATATTAATCGTATAAATATAAAACACCCTTGTTTCAATCCGCTAATATTTTATTTATGGTCTAATTATACCACTTTTTTTCTAAATGTCAATATACAAAGTATTTAAATAGAAAAAAATATCATTTTTTTCTTTGTGCAGTTTAACGACAATCTTTGAAAAAAAAGGCTTGCAATAAAGTGAGAAATGTGTTATAATATATTAGTAGCGTTCATGAGCTACTGTAGTTAAGTGGATATAACAAGCCCCTCCTAAGGGGAAACAGTTCCGCCACCAAACTTGGCAAAAAACGCTTAAAATTTAATATGTCTCCGTACCTCAGCTGGATAGAGGGTCCGCCTCCTAAGCGGAACGCCGGCAGTTCGAACCTGCCCGGGGACGCCACTTGCACCGCTTTTGCGGTGCTTTTTCTTTTCAAAAGCAGACATATTTTTTTTCTTTTTCCTTACCCGTTTTTTGCTAATTGGAAACGAACTGATTTTTGCGGTTTGCTAAGAATTTTGCATTTTTGCTAATTGCCGAATTAGCATGTGTTCGGAACGGCACTTCGTTTCTCATGTCTTAGCAGTAATTAACTGCGATAGAGTTTGCAGCAGTTCAGGAGATTTTTGCAGCTGCTCAATCAATGCAGATACATCCAAAGCAGGCTGTTCCTCTTTGGGAGCCTGTACATTCCTTAAGTCTGCCTTGATATTACAGAACGAGCTTTCAAGTTTCATTGCATTTACTTTTCTGTCCTCATCTAATATATGAGAATAAAGCCGCTGACAGACACGGAACGGGATATATAAAAGTATGACGCTTGCTGACAGGCTGAAATTCTATCTGTAGGTATGAATTTCAGCTTTTTCTTTATGTATTTATGAATAAAATATTAAAAATTAAATAAAATACTTGACAAAGGATAGAAAAAGTGGTATCTTATATACAGTTGTTAGCACTCATCTGATTTGAGTGCTAACAAACGGGAGATAAAACAGGAATACAAAGGAGATCTGTTCCGCAGGAAAAGGAGGCGGAGAAAGATGGATCTTAATGATCGTAAAAAGCTGATATTGCAGGCGATTATAGACGAGTATATCGGTTCTGCCGAGCCGGTTGGCTCAAGAGCTGTTTCAAAGCGTAAGGAGCTTGGTATTTCAAGTGCGACTATTCGTAACGAAATGGCGGATCTTGAGGAAATGGGTTATCTTATTCAGCCGCATACATCAGCGGGGAGAATTCCGTCGGACGCAGGCTACCGTTTTTATGTCAATTCACTGATGAAACGATACAAGATGGGAGTTGAGGCGATTGAACAGCTTCAGCAGCAGCTTGCGGGAAAAATCGGCAGGCTTGACAGAGCGATACGGCGCGCGGGCTTCCTTGCATCGGCTCTGACGGATTACACAACAGTTATTTCGGCTCCGGTTTCCGAGGTTATGGATATTAAAAAGGTTGATCTTGTTCCGATTGCGGAGCATACGGTGATGCTGATAATAGTAACAAGAACCGTAAGAAACAGCATATTAAAGGCTGATCTCGATGTGGATGAGTGTGAAAAGCTCGCTGCGGTACTCAATGAGAAAATCAGAGGAAAGACCGCGGATGAGATTAATCTCGAAACAATAAACGAAATTCAGCTTGAGGCCTGTCAGAGGCTTGGAATAGAACCTAAGGTTCTCATAAATGTTATGCACTATATTTATGAAGCGGTGTCCGAGCTGGATGATACAGAAATATATGTTGAAAACGCAAAATCAATTCTGAAATATCCCGAATACCGCGACATCGGAAAGGCGCAGGAAATGTTCAGTTTCCTTGAGGATAAGAGCAAGGTAAAGCAGCTTATGGCAGGAACGGACAGCGACGGAGTAAGAGCAAAAATCGGAACTGAAAATGAAAACGAGATATTAAAGGACTGCTCTCTTGTTACTGTTAATTATTCGCTTGACGGCAAGGCGGTCGGAAAGCTGGGCGTTATAGGTCCGAAGCGTATGAATTACGAGAAGGTGTTTGCAAGTCTGGATTTAATATCGAATGAAATCAATAAGCTTGTGGGATATATCACAACTGATGACAGTTAGAAGTAAGAAGGTATTTTCCGCGCATCAGGCGGGAGAGCCGGAGAGGAGGTGCTTGTAGTGGCTGAGGAAATAAAGAATGAGGAAATAGAAGATACTGAGCCGGTGAAAGCTGAGGAAGATGATCAGGCGGATGCTCCGGAGGAAAATGAGGCGGAAAAGCTTGCCGGACAGCTCAAGGAGCAGAATGATAAATATCTGAGACTGATGGCTGAATATGCAAATTATCAGACCAGAACTCAGAAAGAAAAGGCGGCACGCTATGCCGACGCTGTAATAGACACGGTTGAGGCGCTGCTTCCGATAGGGGATAATCTTGAAAGAGCGCTGAAGACAGAGGTTACATCGGAGGATGCGGTAAAATTCAAACAGGGCATCGAAATGGTGATGAAGCAGTTTAACGACTGCCTCGAAAAGCTTGCCGTAACGCCGATTAAGGCAGAGGGTGAGCAGTTTGACCCGAATCTTCACAATGCGGTAATGCATATAGATGATGACTCAATTGATGATAATACAATTGTCGAGGAGTTCATGAAGGGTTATATTTATAAAAATGAACGTGTCGTAAGACACAGTATGGTAAAGGTTGCAAATTAAGGAGGAAATAAAAATGGCAAAGATAATCGGTATAGACTTAGGTACAACAAACAGCTGCGTTGCAGTTATGGAGGGCGGAAGCCCGAATGTCATCACAAACAGTGAGGGCGCAAGAACAACACCGTCAGTAGTAGCATTCCAGAAGGACGGCGAAAGAATCGTCGGTCAGGTTGCAAAGCGTCAGGCGGTAACAAATGCGGACAGAACCATCATGTCAATTAAGAGAAAGATGGGTACAACGGAAAAGGTAACAATAGACGGCAAGGCATATACTCCGCAGGAGATTTCGGCTATGATTCTTTCAAAGCTCAAGAGCGATGCTGAGAGCTATCTCGGAGAGAAGGTTTCACAGGCGGTAATTACCGTTCCGGCATATTTTAACGACTCACAGCGTCAGGCAACAAAGGATGCGGGCAAGATTGCCGGTCTTGAGGTTCTCAGAATCATCAACGAGCCGACAGCCGCAGCACTTGCATACGGCATGAGTGACAAGGATCAGACAATCATGGTATACGACCTGGGCGGCGGTACTTTCGATGTGTCGATTCTTGAAATCGGCGACGGCGTATTTGAGGTTCTTTCCACAAACGGTGATACTCATCTCGGCGGTGATGACTTTGACCAGAAGATTATAGATTTTCTTATAAAGTCGTTTAAAGATTCTGACGGTATCGACCTGTCAAATGATAAGGTTGCAATGCAGAGACTTAAGGAGGCTGCGGAAAAATCAAAGATTGAGCTTTCAACAACAACTACATCCGAGATTAACATTCCGTTTATCACAGCGGATGCAACGGGTCCGAAGCATATGAATATAAATCTTACAAGAGCTAAGTTTGATGAGCTTACAGCAGAGCTTGTAGACAGAACTCTCGTATGCATCAGAAACGCAATGAGGGATGCAAATCTTTCGGCAAAGCAGATTGACGAGGTACTTCTTGTCGGAGGTTCTTCAAGAATCCCGGCAGTGCAGGAAGCGGTTGAGAAGGAAATGGGCAAGGAGCCGCATAAGGGCATCAATCCTGACGAATGTGTTGCAGTAGGCGCAGCCCGTCAGGCAGGCGTTTTAGGCGGCGAGGAAACAGGCGTGCTTCTTCTTGATGTAACTCCGCTTTCACTCGGTATCGAGACACTCGGCGGCGTATGCACAAAGCTCATTGAGAGAAACACAACAATACCAACAAGCAAATCACAGGTATTCTCAACTGCCGCAGACGGTCAGACACAGGTTGAAATCCACGTTCTCCAGGGTGAGCGTGAAATGGCGGCATACAACAAGACTCTCGGCCGCTTTAACCTCACAGGTATCGCTCCTGCTCCGCGCGGTGTTCCGCAGATTGAGGTTACATTTGATATTGACGCTAACGGTATCGTAAACGTAACGGCTAAGGATCTGGGCACAGGCAATGAGCAGAAGATTACAATTACCGCTTCATCGAACCTCAGCGACGAGGATATCGACAAGGCTGTAAAGGATGCTGAGAAGTATGCTGAAGAGGATAAGAAGCGTAAGGAAGAGGTAGAGGTAAGAAACGGCGCTGAATCAATGGTATTCCAGTGTGAAAAGACAATGAAAGAGCTTGGAGACAAGATTTCGGATTCTGAGAAGAATGAGATCCAGGTTGAAATCGACAAGCTCAAGGAAACACTTAAGGGTACGGATACAGAGGCGATAAAGGCCGCTACAGAGGCGCTTACGCAGAAGTTCTATAAGATGTCGGAGAAGATGTACCAGCAGGCTAATCCGCAGGGCGCTCCGGGCGCAGGCTTTGACCCGTCACAGGCAGCGGGCGGACAGCAGGCTCCGGGTGCAGACGGTGTATATGAGGCTGACTACAGAGAAGTAGACGACGATAAGAATTGATTTAAATCAACAAATACAGGGCGGGTGCAAATGCGCCCGTCCATTTTAATATATATTTTGTCATTTTGACTATTTACAAATATAATAATATATAGTATAATTACAGTGTATGCTGTAAAGAAGCGATAGCGAAAGGAGTAAGTCATAGGTATGGCTGAAAAACGAGATTATTATGAAGTCCTGGGTGTCAATAAGAGCGCTTCAGGCGATGAAATAAAGAAAGCCTTCCGTAAAATGAGTAAGAAATATCATCCGGATCTTCATCCGGGGGATAAGGCGGCGGAAGAAAAATTTAAAGAGGTAAATGAGGCATATCAGGTTCTTTCCGATGATGAGAAGCGTCAGAGGTATGACCAGTTCGGTCATGCCGGTGTTGACGGAAATGCCGGCTTCGGCGGAGCGGGCGGCTTCCAGGGCGGCTTTGATATGGGCGATCTCGGCGATATTTTCGGCGACATCTTCGGCGGCGGCTTCGGCGGCTTCGGCGGCAGGAGCAGAAGGAACGGTCCCAGACGCGGCAGCGACCTCAGCCAGTATATTAACCTCCGCTTCAGAGAGGCTGCATTCGGCTGTAAGAAGAAGATAAGCATTACACGCAACGAAAAGTGCGATGAGTGCGGCGGAACGGGCGCAAGAAAGGGAACACAGCCCGTAACCTGTCCTCAGTGTAACGGCGCGGGTCAGGTACAGCAGAGAAAGCAGACAATGTTCGGCTTCTCAAATGTTATAAGCGAATGTCCCAACTGCCGCGGTAAGGGTAAGATTATAAAGGAGCCTTGTTCGTCATGCCGCGGTACCGGTAACGTAAGAAAGAATAAGACGATAGAAATAAATATCCCTGCCGGAATTGACAGCAATCAGGTACAGCGTATTTCCGGAGCGGGAAATGCGGGTGAAAACGGCGGTCCGAACGGCGATCTCCAACTCATTTTCAATGTAAAACCTGATGAGATATTCCGCAGAGACGGTTATGATGTATATGTAAATCTGCCGATAAGCTTTGTTCAGGCAGCACTCGGAGCTACATTGCAGGTTCCTACGATTCACGGCATTGTCGAGTATGATATTCCCGAGGGAACGCAGACCAATACGCGTTTCCGCCTGAGAGGAAAGGGTATTCCGGTTCTTCACGGTAAGGGCAACGGTGATGAATATGTAACTGTAACGGTTGAGGTTCCGAAGAATCTGAGCCAGAATCAGAAGGAGCTGCTCAGAGAGTTTGACGATGACAAGAATTATGTGAAAAAGAAAAGCTTTAAGGAAAAGATGAAGGATTTCCTTAACAGCTAAAATATATAAACGAAAGGATCAGAAATATGACACCGAATATTTACGAGCTTGACAAAATGACAAAAGAGCAGTACGACTTCATTATGAAGCGTGCTGAGCATGACATTACAGAGCAGATGAAAATTGCAAAAGAGGTTTCAGACGACATCCGCGACCGCGGCGACGAGGCTGTTCTGGAATATACAGCAAAGTTTGACCATGTGCAGCTGACGGCAGACACAATGAAGGTAACTCAAGAGGAGATTGACGCGGGTTATGCAAGACTGGATGAAACAACGAGAAAGTCAATTGAGTATGCGTATAAGAACATATATGATTTCCATGAGAAGCAGCTGCCGGAGGAAATGTGGTTCACAATGGTAGACGATGGTCTTATGGTAGGCGAAAAGACAACGCCTATAGTTGATGTATGTCTTTATGTACCTCACGGAAAGGGCTCGTTCCCATCGGTTCTCTGTATGCTGGGTATTCCGGCAGTGGTTGCAAAGGTACCGAGAATAGTGGTTGTAACGCCTCCGAATGAAAAGGGAGAGGTTGACGATGCAATCCTCTGTGCTGCCAAGATAATCGGTATCACGGAGATATATAAGGTAGGCGGGATTCAGGCGGTTGCCGCGGTTGCCTACGGAACGGAAACAATTCCGAAGAGTCATAAGATTTTAGGCCCCGGAAACAGCTATGCTACGGCAGCAAAGAGAGTTCTTGCCAACAGTATAGATGCCGGACTTCCGGCAGGTCCGTCGGAGATTATTGTTCTGGCTGACGAAAAGGCTGATCCTGAAAAGGCTGCACGCGACTGGATGATTGAGGCTGAGCACGGCCCCGACAGTGCGGCACTGCTTGTTACGCATTCGCGTGAGCTGGTTGATAAGGTTATCCCGATTATGAATGCGCAGCTTGAAAAGCTTTCCGAGAGAAGAAGAAGCTGGATTGAAACGAACTTCACCACCTACGGCGGTATTATCCTCACAAATTCACTTGAGGAATCAATCAAGTTTGTAAACGACTACGCGCCGGAGCATATGGAGGTTATGACGGAAAAGCCGTTTGACGTGCTTCCGCTTATAAAGAACGCAGGTGAGATACTTTTAGGTGATTATACGCCGGTTACACTGTGTAACTTTGTACTCGGTCCTAACGCAATTCTTCCTACCGGAGGCTTTGCAAAGACATATTCATCGGTTTCCGTAATGGATTTCTTAAAGCGTTCATCTGTAGGCTATGCGTCAAAGGAAGGCTTTGAAAAGGTAAGAGAGCACGCGTATAATTTTGCGACCGTTGAGGGCTTTGAAACCCACGCTCTTGCTGTTAAGGAAAGAGATTGAATATGAAGATTAAAGCAATAAGAACGACAACCGAATCCGAAATGGGAGTGGTACTCGATTTTGACGGGCTAAAGCCGGATTACCGCAAGTACATAAGTACGCCGATACCGTTTTTAAACCATATGATTGAGCATATCGCATACCGCGGCGGTTTTAATATAGAAACAAAGATCAGCCTTGCTGATTTTGCGCTTACCCATGTTATTGCCGAGGATCTTGGCATCGCATTGGGCAAGGCGGTAAAGGAGTACATTGATACAACTGACGGCGCATACGGCTACGGCGACGCAATAGGTATAATAGATGAGGCTAAGGCGGAGTGCGCCGTGAGCTTTGAATCGCGTGCGTATATTGACTGGGATTACCACGGCATAGATATTCCCAAGGAAACGGAGGGGATGCTGTCTGAGGATCTTGAGACCTTCCTTGACGGTTTTGTTCAGGGCGCGATGTGTACTCTGCATATTGATTTGTTTAAGGGCCATAACGGACACCATATCTGGGAGGCAATATATCGCGCTGTGGGCGCGGCACTGAACCGTGCAACAGCCGTTGACGAGTCACGCAAGGGCAAGACCTCGGGTGTTGCCGGAAAAATCGAATGGATTGTTGAAGCGGAATGAAGAGCTTTTTGGATAAATATGATACTGTCATATTCGATATGGACGGAGTTATTACCGGCGAGCAGAACTACTGGAACAGTGCGGCGCTCACTGTATGGGAATATCTTAATTGGAATATAGGCGTTGAGATAGATTCCGCCGAGTGCATGAAGAGGATGCTGGAAATACGCAGCCGCGTATTCTGCAATGATGAGCTTATAAGTGTGCTCAAGGGCAGGGGCGTAAACTCTAACTGGGATTTGGGGTATGTCACGGTTCTTATTTCGTGGATAGTACACGGTAAGGACAAAATCGGGGATTTTGCCGATGTGCTTGAATACGCTGAGACTTTGCCGGAAAATATTCTTGATGCGTATGACATGCTTGCGAGGAAGGCATCGGAAAAGACCGGCTTTGATTACGACTGGCTCAGGCGCAATGAGCTGATGTGGAAAACCATGCATATGATTTTCCAGGGCTGGTTTTTGGGTGATGAGCTGGCAGCGGTACAGAATATGCCGCCTATGCGGCCGGGAAAGCCGGGCTTGGTTTATGCGGAGAAGCCTATTATAGAACAAGAGGTACTCGTGACGCTGCTTTCGGAGCTGTCACGGAAAAAGAGGGTATGTATGGGAACAGGCAGACCGTCTGCGGAGATAATGGAGCCGCTTAAGCGTTGGAATGTCATAAAATATTTTGACGCTGACGGCTTGTGCAATTATGATCATGTTGCGGCAGCGGAGAAGGGAACCGGACTAACGCTTACAAAGCCGCATCCGTATATGTTCTTAAAAGCATTGTATGGACTTGATTATCCTGATGATAAGATAGTATGCGGTGATTACGATAAGTCGAAAATATCAAAAACGCTTGTTATAGGCGATGCAGGGGCAGATATACTTGCCGCACAGGCAATGGGTGCAGATTTCTGTGCCGTTTTGACAGGCGTTGCAGGGCAAAGCGGAAGAGCGTATTTTGAGGAACAGAAATCAACATATATATTGGACGATATAACATATTTAGTGTAGTTAGCTATAATGCTACATCACTCCTGTGAGTAACAAAACATCTTAGCATAGTACGCAGTTCTGTTCCTACACTCACTAAACGCATCGGAGATGCTACATCGTTCATACAGGCAATAGAACCGCTTAGTATACGATACGCAGTTCTATGCCTGTATTCACTAAACGCATCAAAGATGCTACATCGTTCACACAGGCAATAGAACCGCTTAGCAAAAATACAGAAAATAATTAAAAAAAGTAACAGAAAGGGAAATCAAAATGGAAAAGAAAATAACAGCACCAATATCAAAAGAGGTTGCAAAATCATTAAAAACAGGCGACAGTGTGCTTATTTCAGGTGTTATTTATACGGCACGTGATGCGGCGCATGAGCGTATGACACGTCTGCACGCAGAGGGTACAGACTATCCCATAGACTTAAAAGACCAGGTTATTTACTATGCCGGTCCGTGTCCTGCAAAGCCGGGTGAGGTTATCGGATCATGCGGTCCGACTACTGCGGGAAGAATGGATGCATATACTCCCGAGCTTCTTGATGCAGGTCTTGGCGCTATGATAGGCAAGGGTGTACGTTCAAAGGAAGTAGTTGACGCCATTAAGAGAAATAAATGTGTATATTTAGGTGCTATTGGCGGTGCGGGTGCGCTCATTGCAGAGTGTATCAAAAAGGCAGAGGTTGTCGCTTATGACGATTTAGGAACAGAGGCAATTCGCCGTCTTGAAGTAGTTGATTTCCCGGCAGTCGTACTGATGGATTCAGAGGGCAACGACCTCTATGAGGCAGGTCAGGCACAGTACAGAGAAATATAAGAGAGGGAGAAAAATATGGCTGAGCATTACGGCGTAAAGCCGAAAATGTTTACTAAGGATTGGTGGCCCTATTATTGGATGTACTATAAATGGTACACGATTGCAGCTGTTGCAATAGTGGCATTTATTGTGATGATTATATATGACTGTGTCACAAAGGAAAAGTATGACCTGGAGATAACCTACTACGGCAGTAATGCATATCTCTCTGAAATGTGGGAGGAGCTTGATACGACATTAGAGGAATATATCGAGGATATTGACGGTAACGGAGAACAGAATATCCTTATGATACCATTGGTTATGAGTAACAAGTCAGAGGATATGCAGATGAATCAGGCGGCATATACGCAGTATACGATGTCGTTTACCGATACTCTCTCATACCTTTACATATACGATCAGGCACAGCTTGATATCCTTATTGACGAGGATATAGTAAACGGAACGTTTTTGACAACGGATAAATGGCTAAAATCAGATGTCAGCGAGGACAGTATCGTATATGGCAAAAACTCAAAGCCATACGCCATATCCTTAAAAGACAGTAAAATCATTAACTCTGTCGGTCTTAATGGTGAGGACTTATACGTGCTTGTAAAGGACGATACCAAAAATCCGAAACAAGACGAAAAAGTACGCAAAAATGCGATTATTGCCGCTAACGAATTAATAAAGTGAGGTGGTGCGTGTGGTGGAAGCACCGTCTTTTGCAGATGAGAAAGAGTTATTTTCAGAGTATAAACGCACAAAAGACATAAAATTACGTGAAAAGATTATTGAGAAATACGTATATATTGCCGAGATAATTGCAAAGAAATTTACAAAGAACAACAGGCTCTATAACAACGGTATGGACTATGATGACGTATATCAGGTTGCGTGTCTCGGGCTTATATACGCCGCAGAACGTTACGATCCCGAAAAGGGCGTAAAATTTACATCGTATGCCACTCCTACCATAATCGGTGAAGTCAGGCGGTATTTCCGTGACAAGGGATTTTTTATAAAAGTTCCGAGCAGACTATATGAGATATTCAGACGTGCCGAGCGAATTAAGCGTACGGAGGGTGACTCCTCCATAAAGGATATGGCACGCATACTGGGTGTTAGCGAATCGGTCGTGCGTGATGCGTATAAAACAGGTGATGCCGCATTTGTGCAGTCGCTTGAAAGCGAGCTGTTGGGCGATGACGATAACATTGCTTTAGCAGATACGTTAGGCAGGGAGGACAGCGGATTTCTTGTAATCGAAAACAGTGATTTTATTGAATATTGCGAAAAGTGCCTTGATGAGCGTGAACGTGAGTTTGTAAAGCTCAGGTATTACGATGAGCTGAACCAGCGTAAGATAGGCGAGATTATGAATATGAGTCAGATGCAGGTGTCACGTTTTGAAAAGAAGGTTTTGAAAAAACTGCGTGGCATATATTTTGGCGATTAAGGAGGAGGGCTGTTGCGTTAGCAACAGCTCCTTAATTTGTTATATAAAATTTAACAGGCATTGATTTGATGCCATTTTAAGCCTTTGAACGGTCTGCGCTAAATGCAACAGCTCCTTGAGGGGCTGAATGAATTTAGATGCAGAATTCGCAAAACGAAGTGAAATGCGGATTATTCGCATTTCACCTTGCCCGACGGCGTACATTGGTACTCCGAGGGTGAGTTTTGCGGATAGTTCAAAGGCATTCAATACAAGAAATCCACAAAAAATGCGGATTTCAACGTTAGTTTGTTATATAAAATTTAACAGGCATTGATTTGATGCCATTTTAAGCCTTTGAACGGTCTGCGCTAAATGCAACAGCCCTACAATATGTTTCCGATTTTCACCTGATTATTATGGGGAAGATGCTCAAATAAAAACTCAAGAACATAAATCTTGCTCATGGCGTCGCCTTTCATTTTATGTTTTGTGTATGATTTGAGTTCGGATATGTTTGTTTTTATATTGTCAATTTCAATATGATCGCCCGTTGCAAGAAAAAACTTTTCAAAACGTGACACGTTTTTGTCAAGTCTTTTGATACCGTCGGTGGCGGAAGAATAGTTTTCGTTTATTATGTCGTCTTTTATGTCTTTTGTTATTTCCGACAGCATCTCCGATTGCTCTTTAAGGTGTGATGCATACATAACACTTCCGCTGACCATTCCGACTGCAATTATGAGAGTTATAATCACACTTCTCATTTCCTTTTCCTCTTGCTTTCTTTCAGCTGTAAAAACATTTCACCCTCCGCATCTATTGACGCTATGAACACATCGGAAATTTTAGAAGCTCCGTGCTTTTTGATTTCCTTTTCGATATCCTGACGGCTCTTTTTTGCACGTTTCAACTCGTATTCGTTTATCTTCCCGTCAAGAATTACAGTAAACGGCAGACCTTCTTTTCTGACATTTGACAGGTTCAGATCACGTACCGTAACGGCACGTGCGTTATCACGCGGAATAACCGACAGCTTTCCGCTTGTTTCAAGAACGGCTACTAATACATCGGAAATATCAAAACACCCTAAAAGCCGCAGTTCCTCTAACAAATCCGAGAGGTTAAACCGCTGTCTTGAAAGCTCCTTTTCGCATATTACGCCATCATATATTATAACGGACGGCTCGCCCATAAAGAATTTTCGCATCAATCCGCTTTTAATACTCATATAAGAGGTTATTACCTCCGCAATAAGGAGCGTAAGAACGGGGATAATACCCGATAATAACGGCGTGTTGAGCGATTGCATAGGTACGGTCGCAACATCGGATATCATTATTGCTACTACAAGCTCTGATGGTTGAAGCTCGCCGATTTGGCGTTTGCCCATTATACGCAGTGAAAATATAACTGCGCCATATAAAATTAATGTTCTGATTATAATTACTATCATTTTTCTCTTTCCTTTTATACACTAAGTATCAGCCGTTTCCCGATTAAATATGCAATAAAATGTAATTTTTTCGCAAAAAACTATTGACAAACGCATAATAAAATGGTAAAATAATTCGGTATGGAAATACGCACGCATAATGTATATATCGGTTGCCTTTTTGCCGAGGTTGGTATATAGCAAGATTTATGCGGAGGATTAAAAAAACAGGAGGAATTTTAAAATGGCAAACGTAATTTCAATGAAACAGCTTTTAGAAGCAGGTGTTCATTTCGGACACCAGACAAGAAGATGGAACCCTAAAATGGCTCCGTACATCTTCACAGAGAGAAATGGTATTTATATCATTGACCTTCAGAAGACAGTTAAGAAGGTAGAGGAGGCTTATTACTTCGTACGTGACGTTGTTGCATGCGGTAAGAGCGTATTATTCGTTGGTACAAAGAAGCAGGCTCTGGACTCAATCAAGGAAGAGGCTGAGCGTGTAGGTATGTACTACGTAAACAACAGATGGCTCGGCGGTATGCTTACAAACTTCCAGACAATCGAAAAGAGAATTGACAGACTTGCTCAGATTAATGCAATGGAGGAAGAGGGTACATTTGACTTGCTTCCGAAGAAAGAGGTTATTAACCTTAAGAACCAGAGAGACAAGCTTGAGAAGAACCTTGGCGGTATCAAGGATATGAAGGAACTTCCCGGTGTTATGTTCGTAGTAGACCCGAGAAAAGAGAAGATAGCTATATCAGAGGCTAAGAAGCTTGGTATACCTGTAGTTGCTATAGTTGATACTAACTGTGACCCGGACGAGGTTGATTACGTAATCCCGGGTAATGATGATGCTATCCGTGCCGTTAAGCTAATCGCTTCAACAATCTCAAATGCTATAATCGAGGGCAGACAGGGCGAGGATGCTATGGTTGTTGATGCAGATGCGGCAGAAGAAGTAACAATGGACGACGTAACAGCAGAAGATGCTGAATAATCTATAAAATTCGTTATAGGAGGAAAGAAACAATGGCATTTACAGCAAGTGACGTTAAGGAATTAAGAGAAATGACAGGCTGCGGTATGATGGACTGTAAGAAAGCTCTTTCAGAGACTGATGGCGACAAGGAAAAGGCTATAGAAATCCTAAGAGAAAAGGGCCTTGCAACTGTTGCTAAGAAGGCAGGCAGAATTGCATCAGAGGGTATCGTTAAGTCATATATAAACGGTAACGTAGGTGTTGTAGTTGAGGTTAACTCAGAGACAGACTTCGTTGCAAAGAACGCTGATTTCCAGAATTTTGTCGGCGATGTTGCAAAGGCAGTAGCAGATGCTAACCCCGCAGACGTTGATGCATTGAAGAATGTTGAGTGCAACGGCGTAACTGTTGGCGACCTTTTGACAGAGAAGATTGCAAAGATTGGCGAAAATATGAATATCAGACGTTTTACAAGAATAGAAACAACAGGCGTTGTTGTTGACTATATCCACGCTGCAGGTAAGATTGGTGTACTTGTTGAGGCAGACGCACCTGATACAGACGAAGCAAAGGAAGCTTTGAGAAACGTTGCAATGCAGATTGCGGCACTCAATCCGAAGTATCTTTCAAGCGACGATGTTCCCGAGGACTACAAGGAGCATGAAAAGTCAATTCTTATCGCTCAGCTTAAGAATGACCCGAAGAACGCTTCAAAGCCCGATGAAATCATCGAGAAGATGATTAGCGGACGTCTTGCAAAGGAGCTTAAGGAAGTATGTCTTTTAGAACAGCTTTACGTTAAGGCAGAGAACAAGGAGTCAGTTGCTAAGTATCTTGAAATGGTATCAAATAAGGTTGGCTCTGCAATCGCTGTCAAGAGCTTTGTAAGATATGAGACAGGCGAAGGTCTTGAAAAGAAAGAGGACGATTTTGCGGCAGAAGTTGCAGCAATGGCAGGTCAGAACTAATAATGATATAAAGGACTCTAACTAAAGCGAGTTCAAGAAGGGTATGAAAAAACAGAATTGATTGTTTTGACGCAAATTTATATGCGTTTATATATAATCCCCCAAAAGCATTTTAAAACAATAGTTTTGGAGAAAATCCGCAATTTTGCGGATTTTCTTTTGTGTATGTCGTCAAACTATGAACGAAAAGCGCAGAATTAGGCGATATCCAATCAAAAATATGTCTAAAATCATATATTCTTGGACTTTTAATATATTTACTGTGTAGTTTTGATATGATATTATAAACACAGCATAAGTTACCAAACCCTGATGTGTTTATTGATATCGGTATTTATTATAAAGGAGCGATGTTTATGAAAGTAATTTTGATTGGTGCTGGTGGCAGAGGAACAAATTATACAGATTTGATGGCAGATGACAGATTTGATGTCGTTGCGGTTGCCGAGCCTGTAAAAGACCGTAGGGAGTACATAAAAAACAAGCATAACATCCCGGATGAACTGTGTTTTTCGGATTGGAAACCGTTATTGGAAAAAGAGAAGTTTGCAGATGCGGCAGTAATAGCAACTATGGACAAGGATCACTTTGATCCTACAATGGCCGCTATAGAAAAAGGCTATCATCTTTTGCTTGAAAAACCGGTGTCTCCGTCGGTAGATGAATGTGTGAAAATTGCAAACTATGCCAAAGAAAAGGGCGCAAAGATTATGGTTTGCCATGTTTTGCGTTTCAGTCCATTCTTCAGATGCATTAAGGATATTATAAATGACGGAAAATTAGGCGATATAATATCAATACACCATGCAGAGAACGTAGGTAATGTTCATCAAAGTCACAGTTTTGTACGAGGAAACTGGGGAAACAGCAAGAAAAGCTCGTTTATGCTGCTTCAGAAATCGTGTCACGATATGGACATCATTCAATGGCTTATGGACAGCCCGTGTAAGTCTGTGCAGTCATTCGGCTCTCTTACACATTTTACTGCGGCAAATGCCCCTCAAGGAAGCCCTGATTATTGTATCGAGGGGTGCCCTCACGGCGATACATGCCCATATAATGCAGTAAAATTGTATTATGATGATAAGGAGAATTTATGGTTCAGAGAAGCGGCGGCGAAAAAGCCAAAGCCAAGCGATGAGGACATATTAGAAGTGCTTAAAACAACACAATATGGTAAGTGCGTTTATAAATGCGATAATGACGTTGTTGACCATCAGGTTGTAAATCTTGAATTTGAGAACGGTGCGGTGGCTTCGTTTAATATGTGTGCATTTAACCAAGGCAACAGGTGTATACGCATAATGGGAACAAAGGGTGAAATAATCGGAGATATGAATAAAAATTCTCTGGAGTATTATAACTTTGAAACAAAAGAAACTACCGTAATAAATCCATCTGAAAAATATCTGACAAATTCTATTGTTGACGGCCACAGTGGCGGAGACAGCGGAATAGTAGAAATCTTCTATAAATACATCGAAGAGGGTTACTATGGTGATGATGTCAGCGAGATTGGAATTTCTGTTGATAATCATATCATAGCATTTGCTGCCGAAAAATCAAGACTTGAACGCAGAGTTGTTGAGATGAAAGATTATAGGGCTGAAATAGGTCTAAAGTGAATTTGGTCCATTGTTTTATGATTAAAGATAGGGGTTACTGTAAATAAGTATTTGCATACCCTTATTTTTGTGTTTCTGTTTTTTGTCAATTAAAAAAATAGGGGACTTTAAGGAAAATCGGGGATGCGAAAAATAGTGCAAAACGGAAAAAACCGCCGAATTGCAGAGTTATGAGGGTTATTCCGAACTATACACGTGTATGTAAGGAACGGTTTTCGTTCGTAGTTTGACGGCATAAATAAAAAGGGGGCTGTTTTTTACAGCCCTTTTTTGCAATAAATGCTTGACTAATAATGAAAATTAGTGTATAATATTACTATTATATTATAATGGGTGGGAATGTGTTGCGTCACTGTCACCCAAAACAGAAAGGAATGTAAACGCAAATGAAAAAGAAAAGTATTGTCACTTTCTGTCTGTTAGTTGTTGTGGCTGTACTGCTTAATCTTGTTGCATTTTTCGGACTTCCGGGAAACTACAGCGAAAAGTTTGGCGGTATGCTTGACAGCAAGACCGGAATAAGACAGGGTATCGACCTTGCGGGCGGTTCTGTTATAACTTTCCAGGCATCAGCAGAAAATCCGACACAGGAACAAATGGAGGCAGTAAAGGCTGTCTATGAAACACGTCTTAACGGTGCAGGATACACCGAGAGCCGCATTTCAATCAACGAGGGCGGTAAAGTTACTATTGAAATCCCTAACGGCGGTACGCCTGTAAAAGAGGGTGAGGAAGCTACAGGAACAACAGCTGCCGATACTGATGAGGCAGTAGCACTTTTGTCAGAAATAGCAAAGCTTACCTTCCGTGACGCTGATGATAACGTAGTATTAAACGGCGACGATGTAAAGAGTGCAAAGAGCATATACGGTCAGCCGAGTGAGTCTGCACCACAGCAGTATTACGTAACAGTTGAATTTACAACAGACGGTTCTAAGAAGTTCGCAGAAGCTACAGGCAAGGCTGCATCCGAGTCTCAGGGCAGAAACATAATCAAGATATGTATGGACGATGCAGTTGTTTCAGCACCGACTGTTCAGACGAAGATTGACAGCACATCTTGTGTAATAACAGGCAGCTTTACAGCTGAAGAGTCCGCAAAGCTTGCAAACCAGATTAATTCAGGTAACCTTCCCTTTGAGATGAAGAAGATTACTCAGGAAACAGTAGGCGCAGAGCTTGGACAGGATGCATTACCTAAGAGCTTGCTTGCGGCAGGTATAGGTATAATACTTATAATGCTGTTTATGATCTGGAGATACAGACTACCGGGCGTTGTAGCTTGTGTATCACTTTTGATATATGTAGGACTTATCTGTCTTGCAATAGGACTATTCAGAGTCAACCTGAGCCTTTCAGGTATAGCAGGTATCGTACTTTCAATAGGTATGGCAGTCGATGCAGACTGTATCATATTTGAGCGTATGAAAGAAGAGCTTTCAGTGGGCAAGAGCATCCGTGCATCGGTTGAATCAGGTTTTGCTAAGGCACTTTCAGCTATCGTTGACTCTAACATTACTACAATCATTACATGTGTAGTTCTTTATATGTCGGGCATAGGCACAGTTACAGGCTTTGCTACAACTCTTGGCATAGGCGTTGTACTTTCTATGTTCACAGCAATAGTAATCACAAAGATATTAATGAGAAGCGTCGTTAATATGGGCGTATCAAACAAAAAGCTTTTTGCGAATATGAAGAAATTGACAGGAGGTGCGGCAAATGAATAAGTCATTTAACTTTACAAAGAACAAAATGAAATTTTTGCTAATCCCTGTTATAGTTATTGTATTAGGTATAGTAATGTATTTTGTCCGTGGCGGATTTAACTTTGACGTTGAGTTTATGGGCGGTATCAGAATGCAGGTTAACGTTGGTACAGACTTCAAGAACAGCGAGATTGAGAAAATAGTAGAAGATGCTACAGGTCTTGACGCTGTTATTCAGGCAGGTTCAACGAGCGATATAGCAATCATCAAGCTCCCTGCAAGCGAAAGCACAGAGAAAGATGAAGAAAACAAAAATAAAGCATTTGATGCATTGAAAAAGGAATACTCATTAAAAGATGAGGCACTTATGAGTGCACAGTCAGCAGACCCAAGCTTCGGTAAAGAAGTTCAGGGTAAGGCAGTGTCATTCACATTGCTTGCAATTCTGTTTATCTTGATATACATTATATTCCGTTTTGACCTTAAGAGCGGTGTTATGGCTATATTTGCACTTGTAATAAACGTGCTTATTATGGCGGCTGTATATACAACAACGAACATTGCAATCAATACAACATTCATTGCGGCTATGCTTACCGTTATAGGATATTCGATAAACAACACTATCGTTATCTTTGACCGTA
Organism: Clostridiales bacterium; assembly: GCA_029219585.1. Taxonomy (GTDB): domain Bacteria; phylum Bacillota; class Clostridia; order UBA1381; family UBA1381; genus Ornithomonoglobus. The sequence goes on along the minus strand of JAQXTR010000044.1, from coordinate 10,029 downwards.
TCCGTGAGAATAAGCGTTTACGCAGACGCGGTGAAACAATAGCACAGATGACAGACAGAAGTATATCAGAGACAATGGGACGTACTATTAATTCAACCATTACAACTCTTATTACAATAGTATTGATATACATTCTCGGTGTTGATACAATCAAGCAGTTTGCACTTCCGCTTATTATTGGTATAATAGCAGGTGCATACACTTCAATATTTGTTGCAAGTACATTCTGGGCAGCATGGGAGCAGTCATCGGCTAATGCAAAGGCAGAGGCTGCGGCACAGAAGAAATCAAATAAGAAAAAATAATTGATAGGGCTGTTGCATTTAGCGCAGATCGTTCAAAGGCCTAAAATGCCATAAAATCAATGTTTGATAAAGAATTATTGAATAAAATTGATGTTGAAATCCGCATTGTTTGCGGATTTCCTATATTTAATGCCTTTGAACTATTCGCGAAACTCACCCTCGGAGTACCCACGTACGCCGTCGGGCAAGGTGAAATGCGTATAAATCCGCATTTCACTGCGTTTCGCAAATTCTGCATCTAAATTCATTCAGCCCCACAAGGTGCTGTTTTTTTACATCCCCTTGCTTTATTTAGGAGGAATAGAAATGAAATATACATACACACCGCGTGGAGTATGTTCTGCGCAGATTGACTTTGAGATAAATGACGGCATAGTAAACAATGTTACGTTTACACGAGGCTGTAACGGCAACACACAGGGTATAGGTCTTTTATGCGAAGGTATGGAGGCAAAAGAGGTTGTACGCCGCCTTGAGGGCGTTGACTGCGGCGGCAGAGGTACATCATGCCCTGACCAGCTTGCAAAGGCTATAAAGCAGGCAATAAACGAATAATAACCCAATAACAAAGACAGTACCGTCCATTTGAAGCGGCCCCCAAAAGCTATACTTTTTATAGCGGTCAGAGGCGAGAGGGTTGTAAGTCATAATGGTAAAGACCGAAGCGTAGAAATTGTATTGGTATGAAGCTCAAGGACACCGCGTAAAAATGAAAGTAAAGAAGTGATTGGATGAAAGTTAAGTATATTGGGAAAAGTGATCCTATGGCACTTATTAATGGTAAAGTTTATGAAGTAGCAAGTGTGGAAACAGAATGGTATCGCATTATTGATGAAACAGGGGAGGATTATTTATATCCACCTGATAATTTTGAAATCGTGACAAATAAAATATAAAGAGCCGAATTGCTATATAACATGATGGCGGTGCTGTTTTTTCACACCCTTTTTAGGTTATATTTTACATTCTTTCTTCATATACATTAAGTATATGGAGGAATAAACGTGAGAAAATTAATGTTTTATATGATAATAGTATGCGGTATAGCCATATTTGCCGTAGCGTGCGGCAGAAAAGAGGACGTGCCTCGTGTAAGTACAGAGGTTTACTTTGTCGATGCACGTCTGAACAGACTGTTGCCATACACCGATAATGTAATAGACGGCAGTACACAGGATATGGCACAGGACGCACTTAATATACTTATAAAGGGACGTGACGATAATGACAACATCCGCCGAATAATACCCAACATTAAAAATAGCCTTACTGTTAGCGTAAACGATAACGTTGCGTATGTTGATATATCCTCGTCCGTAAAATCGGAAATACATTACAATCGTGACATTGAAAAGCTTTTTATCTATCAAATAGTAAATACCTTGACATCAATTAAGGGCATAAGGTTTGTACGCTTCACAATAGATGGCGACATACATAAAGATTTCCTTGGCTTTTACGATATGCGTGATATATATAAATTTTCGTATCCTGAATAGGTTTTAATATTTTCTGCTGAGTATAAAGTAGCACAGCCAATAAATACATATAAATGCAAATAAGCTGTATGAGATAATTTGAGCGTATATATCCATATCAAGTAAAAACAGCACAATAACGGCGACAGCACACGCTATAACGTATACAGAGAATGTAAGACTGCGTGCTTTTGTCCACAGCATAACGTTGCGTTCGTCTGTTTCTGCAACTTCACGTCTGTGAAGCGAGTCTTCGTCTTTCGTTATTCTCCGATATTGAGCAATCCTTGCCACGCCTATCACCACAAACATAGCACCGAACGACGATACCATATCATCAGCTCCGAAAAAGCTTGATATAACCATTATAATCCCGACACATAAAATACAAATTGCGGTGTATAGTCTTACATTTAATTTTTTTCTGAAATCCATAATCAACCCTCCGTAAAAATAAATAAATCCTCAATTTTCACATCAAAAAACACTGCTAACTTATGTGCAAGCTTTAATGATGCATCATACTTTTCGTTTTCAAGAGATATTATAGTCTGGCGTGTAACGTCCACAGCCTTTGCCAAATCGTCCTGCGTAATTTTAAGTCCTTTCCTGTATTCCTTTATTTTATTTTTCAAGCGACCATCTCCTTTAATAAATGTAAAATGCACTTTACATTTATATAATACCACAACGAAATGAAAATGTCAAGTATATTTTACATTTTTATATAAAAATATTGACGGGGCTGTTTTATATTACATGCCCCGCCTATGACACAGTTACAGTATTGACATAACAAGAACTGTAAGGATGATTATGGGGAGAATATATGTCGTATATGGACGGAGATACTTAGAAAGCTTCATACCTTTCCCCGTATTAACCTCGGACAAATAGTTTTCCCATCCCCAGCCATAGCGAGTTGTACAGAAAAGAAGATACACAAGACTGCCTATAGGTAAAAGAAGATTTGATACAGTGTAGTCCTCAATATCCATTATGCCTTTGCCTGCTATTTGCACATTCTCCAATACTGTAAATCCAAGTATGCACGGCAATGATAAAACCATAACAATAGCTATGTTTATAAGGGCAATCCTTTTGCGGTTCATATTGCTCAAATCCATCCAGAAGGACATAATATTTTCAAATACAGCCGTAACAGTTGAAAGTGCCGCAAAGGACATAAATATAAAGAACAGTGAGCCTACTATCCTTCCTACGGGCATAGCGTTAAATATACTTGAAAGTGTTGTAAACAGGAAGCTTGCACCGACGGTTGACGCATCTGCTGTAACACCGTTGTTATAGGTGAAACACGCAGGGAACAGAATAAGCCCCGACGTAATCGCAACAAATGTATCAAGCGCCATTATAGTTATTGATTCGCCTGCCAAACGGCGATCTTTTGAAATATAACTTCCGAAAATCGCAATGGAGCCGATGCCTAAACTTAAAGTAAAGAACGCCTGTCCCATAGCGGCAGAAACTACAGTCCAGATGCCGAGTTCTTTAATGGGCTTGGTATTAGGAATGAGGTAAAAACGTAAACCTTCGACGGCGTTGGGCAGTGTGCAGGAATATATTGCAAGCCCTACCATAAGCGATAACAGTGCCACCATCATTACTTTAGTAATTCTCTCAACGCCGTTTTGTAATCCCATTGCACATACGCCGAAGCAAATTGCAATTACTATAAAAGTAACGGCAATGATCAGGGGAGTGTTTGTCACTATACTGCCAAACACTTCACCGAGCTGTTGGGGTGTGCTGAAGTTAAGAATTGAGCCTGATGCATATTTGTAGAAATAAATCAGCATCCAACCCGATATAACTGTATAGAACATCATAAGCAGATAATTTCCCGCAATTCCAAGAAATTTCGCCAAATGCCATTTTTGACCTGATTTTTCTAAAACGTCAAATGACGATGCAATGCTTTTCTGACTTGCTCTGCCTACCGATAGCTCCATTGTCATAATAGGCAGTCCGATTAATAGCAGAAAGCCAATGTAAATAAGTACAAACAACGCTCCGCCGTATGCCCCTGTTGTAATGGGGAAACGATATACGTTGCCAAGCCCTATTGCACAGCCTGCGGAAATAAGAATAAATCCGAGCCGCGAAGAAAATTTTTCTCTTTGTGCCATATTTATATCATCCTTTTTGATTGTTATTTTAATGATATTGTATCATAGAAAAGTGAAAAAGTAAACCGTTAATTTAAAAAGTGTAATAACTATAAATTTATTTGTGGAAATTGTTGCAAAACATCAAAAAAAGTGATATAATACTAATATTATAATTTGTCGAGGCAGCTCGGCGGAACGGAGATTACAATGAAAATAGCGGTGACATACGAAAACGGACAGATATTTCAGCATTTCGGACACACAAAAGCGTTTAAGCTTTATACAGTAGAGGATAATAAGGTTGTATCATCAGACGTTGTTGATACAAACGGCTCAGGTCACGGTGCGTTGGCAGGGATGCTTAGAATACTTGGGGTAAATACCCTTATTTGTGGCGGAATAGGCGGCGGTGCAAAGACGGCGCTGAAAGATGCAGGTATTGCCCTTTATGGCGGTGTAACAGGCGATGCCGATACTGCTGTAGAGGAGTTTTTAGCAGGTACATTGATATATAATCCTGACATCAAATGCTCTCATCACGATGATGAGCATCACGGTGAGGGACATATATGCGGCAACCACGGCTGTCACTAAAAAAGGGGGATGCGATATGCTATTAACTAAACGATGGCGTAGCAAAATACAGACAACGATAATAATGTATATATAGTATTTTGTTTATGGAGGAAGAAAAATGAATTATAATGGAATAGACTTTGATACATACTTTAAGAATTATCCCGATGAAAACGGTTATTTTGGAAAATACGGCGGTGCGTACATTGACGAGAATTTAAAGAAAGCAATGGAGGAAATCACCGAAGCGTATCGTACCATTTGCAAGTCATCAAAGTTCATCAGCGAACTAAGAAGAATACGCAAGGAATTTCAGGGCAGACCGACACCTATATCATACCTTGAAAGATTTTCAGGGTCGCTTGGCAATGTCCACATTTACGTTAAACGTGAGGACTTAAACCATACAGGCGCGCATAAGCTTAACCATTGTATGGGTGAAGCGTTGCTTGCAAAATATATGGGTAAGAAAAAGGTTATTGCCGAAACGGGCGCAGGACAGCACGGTGTTGCATTGGCAACGGCGGCGGCATATTTCGGACTTGAGTGCGACATCTATATGGGTGCAGTTGACATAAAGAAACAGGCTCCGAACGTTGCAAGAATGAAAATATTAGGTGCAAATGTCGTAGAGGTTACAGATGGTCTTGCAACATTAAAAGAGGCTGTAGACGGTGCATTTATGGCATATACAAAGGAATATAAGGACGCTATTTACTGTATAGGCTCCGTTGTCGGACCGCATCCGTTCCCGATGATGGTAAGAGACTTCCAGAGCGTAGTGGGAATTGAGGCAAGAGAACAGTTTATGGATATGACAGGCGAACTGCCTGATGCAGTTGTTGCTTGCGTTGGCGGCGGCTCAAATGCGATGGGTATGTTTGCGGGATTTTTAAACGATCCTGTTGAGATATACGGCGTAGAGCCGTTAGGACGTGGTGAGAAGCTTGGCGACCACGCCGCAAGCCTCACGTACGGAACAGAGGGAACAATGCATGGCTTTAACAGCATAATGCTAAAGGATGAAAACGGCGATCCTGCTCCTGTATATTCAGTAGCAAGCGGACTGGATTATCCCTCATCAGGTCCTGAACACGCGTTCCTGCACGATTTAGGCAGAGTTAAGTATGACGTAGTATCGGACGATGAAACGATAGACGCATTCTTCAAGCTGTCACGTCTTGAGGGTATCATTCCTGCAATTGAGAGTTCACACGCTGTTGCGTATGCGATGAAGCTTGCGAAGAAGATGGGCAACGGCTCAATACTTGTAAACCTGTCGGGCAGAGGCGACAAGGATATGGACTATATCATAGAGAAATATGGCATAAGATAAAAAGTGGTGCTGATGCCTTTAGCGCCGATCGTTCAAAGGCTTAAGATGTCATAAAATAAAAGTCTGATAAAGAGTTATTGAATAAAATTGATGTTGAAATCCGCATTCTTTGCGGATTTCCTGTATTTAATGCCTTTGAACTATTCGCGAAACTCACCCTCGGAGTACCCACGTACGCCGTCGGGTTCGTTTCGCAAATTCTGCATCTAAATTCATTCAGCCCCGCACGGTGCTGATGCCTTTAGCGCAGACCGTTCAAAGGCTTAAAATGTTATAACATCAATGTTTGATAAATACTTGTTGAATAAAACAAAGGAGCTGTTGCTAATGCAAAAGCTCCTTTGCCTATGCCGTAAAACTGTCGGTGCTTTACAATGGAATTATCATACACAGCAAAATCGGCATAAATATAGCCGGTACAAAATTCATCAGCTTAATTTTTGTTACACCGAGCATATTAAGGGCAAGCATAAAAATCAATACCGAGCCGGCACACGTCATTTCGCCGATAACATAGTCGCTCAATAACGGTGTAAGAGCCTGTGCCAATAGAACTATTGAGCCTTGTATAGCAAATACAGATACTGCTGAAAGCATTACACCCCAGCCCAAAGCAGAGGCAAGTACAATTGATGAAACAAAGTCAAGTATAGCTTTTGTGAATTGCATTTCGTGGTTATGTGAAAGACCTGATTGCAGTGCACCCACAATTGTCATTGCACCTACGCAGAAAAGGAGGGTGGCACTTATAAACCCTTCAGCTATTTTTGCGTTGCTGTTATCGGATTTAAACCTTGCCTCTATTGTATTTCCGAGATTTTCAAGGTGAGCATCAAGGTTTAGAAGCGTGCCGATTATTCCGCCTGTTACCATAGAAAGCACCAACACGAGTGTGTTTTGTCCACTCATCATACCGCTGATACCGATATATACTACAGCAAGAGCGGTAGCGGTAGTCATTGCCTTTGAAAGACGTTCGGGCAACCCTTTTTTTATAAGTAACCCAATTATTGAACCTATAATTATTGTCGCTGTATTTGCCAATACTCCAATCATTTGTGAAATCGACCTTTCGTTTGTTAATTCTCATAAGCATTATAGCATAAACGGTGATAAATGTCAAAAAATTTATTTTTTTAAGAAAAAAGTCTTGACAAACCTGATGTTTTATGCTATACTTAGCAAGTAACTTAATTATGGCTCGTTGGTCAAGCGGTTAAGACTCCGGCCTCTCACGCCGGCAACGCGGGTTCGATTCCCGCACGAGTCACCAAAAGAAAAATAAACCGCATAGTTATGCGGTTTGTTTTTGTGTATACACGATTTTTGGAAAGTAATAAGTAATAGTGAAGAGTGCAAAAGTGAGGTACTAACTCGCTTTGGCGAGTATGATTTGATAAGAGGAGCGAAGTATGGAAAGTCCTCTTATAGTTAAATCAAAACAATTCTTGAAAATTGTGTTAAATTAAAGAAAATGCTTACATCTTCAATAAACACAGCGAAATCAAATAAACAACTCAAACCGCATTGGGGCGGTTTATTTTTTTTGTGCAAATTTAATTAAGTTCACTTCTTGTATATTATTGCGTTTGTGATAAAATAATAATACAAAAGGAGTTGTCATACTATGAAAAAAATCACAAAAGAACTTATAAGCAAATTCCGACAATACTTGATTGAGGAGGAAAAGGCCACAGCAACGGTTGAGAAATATATCCGTGATATAAATGTCTTTGCCGCCTGGCTCGGAGAAAAGACGCTTGATAAGGAAACAGTTCTGACCTACAAGGAGAGCTTGACAAAGAACTATGCACCTGCAAGCGTTAATTCCGTTCTGTCATCACTTAACAGCTTTTTCGCATTCAATGAATGGTATAACCTTAGGGTAAAAAATCTAAAAATTCAAAGACAGATATTTGCCAATAAGGACAATGAGCTGACAAAGGATGAATATAAACGGCTTTTGACCGCCGCAAAGGGCAAGGGGAATGAGCAGTTATATTTCCTGATGCAGACGATATGCTCAACGGGAATAAGGGTATCGGAGCTGTGCTATATAACTGTAGAGAGTTTAAAAGCACAAAAAGCGCAAATCAACCTAAAGGGCAAAATGCGAATTGTAATACTCCCGAAAGACCTTTGCAGAATGTTACTGCAATACTCAAAAGGGCAGAAAATCACAAGTGGCTCGGTGTTTGTAACAAAAAGCGGTAAACCGCTTGACCGCTCCAATATATGGAAGATGATGAAAGCACTGTGCGAAAGAGCGGGAGTTGCACGTGCAAAGGTGTTCCCGCATAATCTAAGGCATTTGTTCGCAAGAACATTTTACTCAATTCAAAAGGATATAGTACGGCTTGCCGATATACTCGGCCATTCAAGCGTAGATACTACACGTATCTACACTATGGAAACAGGTGAAACACACCGTAGACAAATACAGAAATTAGGGCTTTTACGGCTATAAAAAAGTCACTACTTGACTGTCGTTTCGCTACGCTACGCTCAAATATGTAGACTTTTTTGCTAATAGGAAATTGAGAAATTTCCCATTAGATAAAAAAATACCACATAATCGAAATTATGCGGTAAAGGCATCACCACATAATCGAAATTATGTGGTAAAAAGTATCAAGTACATACAATATATACATTGACATTATACCATTTAAAGAGGCATTTGTCAATGATTTGCCGATTTTTTTTAATATTTCGTCTGGTATCATACCGATTTTTTTTAATATTTCGTCATTATGCAATAAAACAGGCACGCTTTTTAGACCAATGTTGTTTTAAAAATTTTCATTGGTCTTGTTTGCTATGTTTTTATATTGAATAGGAAGAAATTCGGTGTTCTGTCAGTAAAAAGTCCACTCATAGGAGTGCAGTACAGTGAAATAACAGTTATGATAGTGACTTTTTTTATTGCAATACGACTATATTTTTTTTACAATATCACTAAGTTGATTAAATATTTATCAGAAAATGTCTTTGTCAGCAACATAATTTCGATTATGTGGTGATGCCTTTACCGCATAATTTCGATTATGTTGCAGGCAAATTTTTTTGCTAAAAATTAAACCGTGCGTTTTTGCACGCAAAGGAGATAATGAAATATGAAAGTTGCGACATATCAGATTGACGAAGATGGACTATTAGACAGTACATTCAATTACCTCGTAAAGCATGGGCTTGAAAATATAACAATAAGAGAGCTTTGCAAAGGTACGGGAATTGCACAAGGCAGTATTTATTACTGGTTCAGTAGCAAGCAAGATTTAATATGCGAAGCTGCAGAATACGGACTAATAAAGGTTGTTGATGAAATATTTTTATATGTGTTTTCAAATATGGAGAATTTACGCAAGTTTTTTGATGAATGTCTTTCAGAAATTGACAAATACAAAAACGAATTGCGGTTTATTTATCAAATGGCGGCAAGTCCTGTTTATGGTGTAAAGGTACGGGAACAAGGGAAAGACATAAATATCATTTACGATAAATATGTTAAGATGCTTGCTTTGCGGTTGCAATGCAGCACACAGGAATTAAAGCCGCTTGTGTATCTTTTTATATCGGCAGTTCTCGACTATGCCGTATGGGAGAATGCAGAAAACACGCAGATGCAGCTTGAATTTATTTATTCCGTCTTTATGAAAAATATAAATGCGGCAACAATTTAATAAGGTAAAAATATATTTACATATATTTTGCAAGAAACAAAAAGGAGGTACACAAGTTATGAAACTTAAACCTATGCGGAAACTGGGAGCATTAGCGGTAGCTGTATGCCTTGCATTTTCTGCAATGCCTGTCTTTGCGGCAGGCACGAACAAGATTGAGGTGACATTGACCGATGTTACCGAAACTGATTTGACAACACTTAAAGGTGAAGCCAAAATCAAAGTAGGCGTAAAAGGCGCAGTCGGCAATGTCGATATTGCACAGATTGCACTCAACTTTACGGGTGATTTAAAATATAAATCCATCCAATTTTTAAAGGGCGAAAACAATCCGCCCGAGTGTTTCTTGTATTCACCCAACACAGCGCTTGCAAATGATCAAAAGAAACTGATGCCAAGTATAATCTCAAGTACAGGTGTTCAGTTTGATAATGAAACAGATTTGTTTATATTGACATTTGCAGGAGAAGCGGGCGACAGCGTAACGCTAAACCTTGACAACCTTGACGATACGTATTG
>JAQXTR010000043.1 GCA_029219585.1 Clostridiales bacterium | reverse complement strand
AGAAGAAGATACGGCCACATAAAATTACTCCAGGACGCTATTATATTAAATATGGATACAACCACAACAATAGGCTTTGAAAGCGGAAGTATTATTCTTCCAAATATCCCCATATCTGAGCAGCCGTCTATTCGTGCTGCCTCTAAGTAATCCATGGGTATGCCATTAAAGAAATTTCTGAACAGCATTATATTAAATGCATTCGCACCCGCCATAAGAAACATGGGCAGATACGAGCCAACGAGATTTACATGAATAATCGGCATATTTACAAATGTCATATACAGCGGAGCCATACTTATACCCGGCAGAAGCATCGACCAGAAGATAAGTGTTTCAAGGATAGGAGTCCCTTTCGGCTTTAAACGCGAGAGCACATAGCCCGCAAGACCATTGAAAAGAATATCAAACACCCATGAGCCGATTATAATTATCAGCGTATTGCCGAAGTATTTTTTAATGTTTATCTTTGACATTATTGCCGTCACCTTGCCGAAGCTGATGTGTTCGGGAAAAAATGTTGCGGGAACCTTATACATCTCTGCCGGCTCTTTAAAACCTGACAAAAAAACCCACAGCACCGGTATAAGACACGCCGCTGCCATTATAACCAAGCATACAAACATAAGAGCATATGCAATACGCACTCCGGGCTTATGCAAATCGCTGAAATTAACTAACCCTTCTGTTTTATTATCAAAAAGTTTCATAAGCACCCTCCTTAATCATTCATCTTTTTTTCAAGCTTGAAATATAAGTACGTAAGTCCTATAAGCAGAACAAATGTTATAACTCCGAGCGCCATCGACTTATCAAGCTGATTGTATTTGAATGCGTAAAAGTAATTGGTAAGCCCTAAGGACATGGATGCACCGTTCGGTCCTCCTCCGGTCATAACAAGCGGCTGTTCCGTTACCTGGAATATTGATATAATATCCCTTACCAGATTCAGCATAAGAATACCGGACATATGCGGAAGAAGAATATATCTCACTCTTGAAATAATTCCCGCTCCGTCAAGTCTTGCCGCTTCATACAGACTCTGGTCTACACTCTGCAGTGATGCAAGATACAAAATCATTGTTCCGCCAAAGAAGTTCCATGTTCTTGTTACGCTTATAAGCGGAATTACGAGCTTGGAATTGCTCAGCCAGTTCATCGGTGCAATACCGCATGCCGAAAGCACTGTATTTAAAAGACCGCCGCTGCCATCGGCATATATCATTTCCCATATAAGACATGTTGCAATAGTAGGTATTACAACCGGCAGATATGACACTACCTTAAAAAAGCCTTTCGTTTTCGTCATCTCATTAATGAACACGGCTATAATAAAAGGAAGCGGAAAGCCTATAAGCAGTCCCCACAGCACATATTGTACCGTATTCCAAAGAGTCTTAAGGAAATTCGTATCGCTTAACACATCCATAAAATTCTTTAAGCCAATAAATTCAACAACCTCAAAGCCCTTGAGCTTAAAGAAAGAATATCCGAATGCCATAAGTATCGGTCTCCACACTATCAGAATAAACAATAATATAGTGGGCAATATCAGCAGCCATCCGGGGACGCTTCTTCTGAGCGCCCCGAGGCCTTTATTTTTTTTAATATCTGTACTTTTCTTAATCATAGCAAGCTCCGTCATTTAGTTCTGTTTATCAAGGTGATTCTTCTGAAAATCTTCATTTGTCGTCTTTGCAAGACTCTTAATATCAACATTTTTGTTTGTAAGAATTTCCTGAATCGCTCCGTCAAGCACCGTGTACAACTCCTGACATGCAACAGGCTCCTCCGGCTTGATTGTAACACCTGTAAAATCACAGTAATCATCATAATCAGCCATATCCACATTTGCGTAATCGGCAGCTATCTCCTCTATCTTCTGTTCTCTCTCCGGGCTTCTCCAAATACTGAAGAATTCTTTCGGGAACACAACTCCGCCGTCATCTATCTGCTTCTGATAATCAGCTCTGAGTGCCTGCTCTGCTTCTTCTGTTATTGTCGGCGTTATACCCATAAATTCAAGCCACTTAAGTCCTGCGTCAGCCTGCTCGGGGGTTGTGTTAGCTGTGAATATTATTACACCGCCGCCCATCTGCGAATATCTTCCCTTTGGTCCTTCCGGTATTTTCACAAGCATTATATCATCCTTATTCATGCCGTATTTGGTTACAAATTCGTTGACTATCGAAGGATCTCCGAACATCATCGCTGTCTGGTACGTACCGAACAGCTTTCTCTGCTCTGTAAGATCAACAAACTTGTTATCCGGGAAGGCGTTATCCTCCCAGCAAAGATCATAAATATACTGCAGCGTATCATTGAACTCCGGCGAATCGAATGTCGCGGTATATGTACCATCCGAATTTTCCTCCATAAACTGCACACCGTAGCTCCATGCAATGTTCAGAAGATGCCAGCCTCCAGCAAGCGAAAAGCCTGAAACACCGGTTTTTTGCTTTATTGTAGCCGCCATATCGGCAAGCTCGTCATATGTATCCGGTATCATAATTGAGCCGTCAGCATTGACCAGTCCCGCATCTCTGAACAGCTTCTTATTAATGAACAAACCTTGAGCGTACGCATTTTCCGGAACACCGTAAATTCTGCCGTTTTCATCTGTAAGAAGCTCAAGCATATCGGGATTGAACTGATCCATCAGTCCTGCCTGATAAAGCTCGTTTGAGATATCGCAGGCATAGCCGGCATCAACTATCTTATTAATCTCCGTAAACCATGTCTCCAAAAAGTTCGGCAGTTGTCCGCCGCTTGCCTTTACGTTGAAGGTTGTCACATCGTAACCATAGGAGTTGCCGTCCTTAATTCTTATGTCCGGATATTTTTCCTCAAACTGCTGCTTATATCCGGCGTATCTTTCAGCCGTCTCCTTATCAACATCCTTGTCCGGCCAGTTACCGACCTCAAGAACCACCTTGCCGTCATCCTCTGTCTTATCAGCTCCGCATCCGGATACCATACCGGCAGACAGTACAGCTGCCATTCCAATACATAAAAGTTTTTTTAGTTTCATTATTTTTTACTTCCTTTCGTAAAATTATATTAATTAATTGGATATTAACATCATAGCACATCATATATATGCCAGTAAAGCGTTAATCCATGAATGTGTTTTATCTGTTTAAATCTCTATGTAGCATTTTTTGCAAATGTAGCAATTTTTTAAGTTGTTTTTTTACTCAAAGATAGAATCCGCACCATTAAGCCGTTTTATTTTTCTTTCATATTTTTCCAAATTTTAGATTGTTGACTTTTACCGGAATAAATGATATAATCCAGT
>JAQXTR010000042.1 GCA_029219585.1 Clostridiales bacterium | reverse complement strand
TTCGTTCTTTAAGGAAAATTGCTTGTGGAACGGTAATGCCGAGGACGGTTGGGATGATAATTACTGTTTTGTGGAAACGGGAATATGATGGCTATGTACTGTAAATATGCCTGAGATGTATTTCCGGGCGTTGAAACACTTAATAATTTTTATCAGCCATTATATGGCGGAGAGAATTTACCGATGATAAGTACAGTTGTAAATAATTAAAACGGTTGGGTGTATTGAGCCTGTTATAAAAAATTAAGAGAAAGGTAACTGCTGATAAATAAAATCTAAGGGGATTATTATGGGATATAAGTATGATAAGTTTTTAGCTCTCGTGATTTACTAGGTATATCCGAGAAGTTTTAATGATTCAAATAACGATGGCATAGGCGATATTCTAGGATTAATTGAAAAATTGGATTATTTATGCGATTTGGGGGTAAATGCTATTTGGCTTTGTCCATAATATAAGAGCCCGAATCATGACAATGGATATTATATTGCCGATTATCGTAATATTATGGACGAGTTCGGTACATTGGATGACATAAAGAAATTGATGTCCGAGATGAATAAACGAGATATGAAATTGATTATGGATTTAGTACCAAACCATACATCAAATGAGCATAAGTGGTTTATCAAATCGAGAAAATCAAAGGATAACTCGTACAGTGACTACTATTATTGGTTCGATGAGCCTATAAATGACTGGAGTGCGTGTTTCGGCGGCTCCGTGTGGCAATATGATGAATAGCAGAAAGCAATACTATTTGCACTCATATACGGTTGAACAGCCTGATTTGAATTGGAACAATCCGAGTGTTGTGAAGGAAATGCAGGATATAGTGGGTTTTGGGGTGAATCTTGGCGTCAGCGGATCCAGATGCAATGTTATCGACTAGATTTCAAAAGATTTTGAAGGTAACCGCAACTGTTTCGGACCACATTTGCATGAATACATAAACGCTCTGTTGGGCAGAAAGAGTACAGAGGGTATATTTACCGTCGGTGAATGTTGGGCAAATGACAGAGAATTGCGTTATGAGTCGGCGACTTGTATAGCGACGATGTGTTATTTGTTAAAAGGCGTGCCGTTTATATATCAAGGTCAGGAGTTTGGAGTTACCGCACCGTACTATGACGATATTTCATACTTTAACGATGTGGAGTCATTAAATTTTTATACAAACAAAATAATATGTAATAAAGACCGGCTAATAAAAGTCCGACTCTAAAATGAAAAAATAAAAATTTTTTATGTGAATAAATTAGAGCATGGCAAGCAAAGCAGATGGCAAAATAAATTTTTTCATCTGCCGTATACATAATCAACTTGGGATATTTCAGGCGACAAAATAAAAAGCCATATTTCAAAATATTATTCCCCGACAAAGGTCGGAAAAACAGATAATATTAACAACAACTCAATAATCGCTTTTAATCGAGCAAGCGGAGAGAATTTAGTAAAGACTAAAGGAGACTACCAAGCGCCGTACAAAGTTTGAAGCTATATAGAATTATTCTATGTACTTCTACTTGTGCGGTGCTTTTTTTCTTGCCCGATGAACTTTGTACAGCGTTAAAATCTTACCTCCCCATTTGCTGAGGGAGGTGTTTTTATGAATAAGCAATGGCAGTGCTACATTGCAAAATATCCGTAATCCTCAATTTTGAAAATCTACAGAAATTCAAAATTGAAAGGATTACGGAAATGGACGAATACAGAAAATCAAATTATGCTATCAACAAGGTTCGCAAAGGAATCGTGTACAGAAATGCCGACGGCAGCATTCTTGAGGTTACATTTGAAAAGATAGCGAAGGACAATCCAAACTTTACGCAGGAGGACTTTGAAAAGTTGAAGCATATATCGGACGAGTTGTACCACGAAGAAGCAATGAGCGATTGGAACTACTATTATCACGTTGCAAATGACCTGAACGATAATGTCATTAACGATGTTTTTTCATCAAGTTTAGAAGATGAAATCTTGTCAAATTATGATGAAAAAGTTTTCAACAAAAGATTGAAAGAGGCTATAGATACTCTGCTCACACCTACTCAAAAGCGGCGGTTTAATTTGCACTTTTTCGGAGGTATGACAAACCGTGAAATTGCGGAGTTAGAGAAAGCAAGTGCTATGAGTATATATGAGAGCATACAGGCGGCTCAAAAGAAAATAAAAAAATTTTTAAGAAATTTTTGAAAAATACCCT
>JAQXTR010000041.1 GCA_029219585.1 Clostridiales bacterium | reverse complement strand
TGTCGCTTACGTGTTACATATATCAATAAACTACTTATTATTATACTATATTTATATTAAAATTTCTATATATTTTTAAAAACTTTTTTAAACTTTGATAATTTACGTAAAACAAAAGGAATACTGTGCAGCATTCCTTTTATTTTTGTTTAATTTACAAATACAATAAGCTCTGTTGCGGTACCGTTCCTCAGCCTTGCCAACGCATATACCGATGTATCGGCATCCTCCCACGAAATCACATTGTTCTCCTCATCAAAATTACTGCTCTGTATATGCACCCTCTCTATTGCACCGGAGCCCGTTCCCGTAAGCTCAGCTTTGTCACCCCGCCGATTATTCCTTACAGTATATACAAATGTTCCTGTATTAAGATCAATGTCTGTCGTCTTTCCTTCAATATCCGCAAGAAGCATATACCCTTTGGCAGTTTTCACCGGAACTCCGAATGAGAAGGAGCTGTACTTATCCGAGCCGATCAGATCTTCAAATTTATTCCCATAGCTGTCGCCGTTCTTTACATAGTCCGTAAAATCCGGTCTGTATATAAACTCTATGCTCCTTATTCTGCCTTGCAAATCACAGGTGAAATGTATTACATCACCCTCTTTTAATGCTGCCGCACTCTTACCCACAAGCTCCGTATGTGCAGCCGGCGCAGATTCTATAATCACGCTGTCTCTTATTTTGGAAGTAATCTCTACACCTTGGTAAAGCATATCTGTAACATAATATGTTGCACCGTCTATTATCTGCTCCGATACCTTCTCAACAACCGCAGGAGCATTCACCGCGTCCAGCGCCTTTTCATAAACTGCGGGATACGGAGTTTTCACCGGTGCCGCAGTCTCAGACGGTGACGGAGTGACAGCCTCAGGCAACGGCGTTGCTGTTTCCGACGGCTCAGGGGTCTGCGGCGCATCGTCATTCACATAATGGATGTTACATTCCGTCTCCTCGTCACAATAAACCTTTATGCAGTCATCCTTATATTCATCCGATATGACAAACTCATATCCGTCTCCGCTTTTTGACGCGTGCGTACTGTAAATAAGTCTTTCGTTTCTATACACAACCAGCACTGCTGTATCGGCAGCACGAACCGGCAGCATCGCCGTCATAATAATCATACAGCATAAAAAGCTCACCAATCTCTTCATATTAATAATTACCTCCATATCTCAATTATTGTCTGTGCATAAAATCTGCAACAAACTGTTTTGCGCATCGTCCGCTTTTCCCGCCGTAGCGCATCTGCCAGCGGACCGCCTCCTTTTCTATTTCGTCCGTCATTTCGATTCCCCTGCGTTCAAGAAGCACCCTTACAATATTCTTGTATTCCTTTGCGTCAGGTGACGGGAAGAACAGGCTTATTCCGAAGCGTTCCGAAAGCGAAAGCATCTCCTGTTTGTTATCATTTACATGCACCTCGTCTCCCTGACGATCAGCCCACGTTTCTCTGATAAGATGCCGTCTGTTTGAGGTTGCATATACAAGGACATTACCCGCATTCGCCTGAAGCTGCCCCTCCATTGCAATCTTCAGAGCACGGTATTCCGTTTCATGCTTCTCAAAGGTAAGGTCATCAAGAAACAGGATGTATTTATGGGGCGATGCCTCAAGCTCCTTAGTGAGTTCGGGAATCTTGGTAATGGCGCTCTTCGGCAGTTCAACCACTCTCAGTCCCTGTGGAGCAAACATATTCAGCAGAGCCTTGACAGATGTTGACTTACCCGTTCCCCTGTCACCGAAAAGCAGCACATTGTTTGCAAATTTACCATCAACAAACGCTTGGGTATTGTCGATAAGCACCTTTTTCTGGTGATCCATTCCGACAAGCTCGTCAAAGGTGGACTTATCCGAATCCGGTATACCGGTTAAAGCATTGCCGTCAAAACGAAAAGCAATATATTTTGCCGGGAGTCCGCAGCCCAATGTACGGTAATGCTCAACAATTCCACCGAGCAGCTCCTCCGCATTTTTTGAGGCGGTTATAGTCTTTATTGAGTTTATGTATCCCTCATAAAAACCGGTATCATTGCCTGACGGAGTGTATTTTATCGCTGCCTTTGCGAACAAGCGTTTATATATAACGTCTATATCCAGCATTGCAAGCCTGTACAAATCATTTCCTATTTTCTTGCCCGCCTTAACAAGTGCGGAAAGAACATTATCATCATTTGCAAGCTTTGACGCAACATACTCCTTTATGCTGTCGTCGGTTACTCCCTCAGTCTCAGCAAATCTGACAATGCCTCTCAGAAGCGGCAGATTATCCTTTTCCAAAATCGCGCGAACCGTTTCATCCTTCTCTATATCATTAAAAACAAATAGTTCCATTTCGCTTTCCTCTTTTCATTTGTATTACTGCTTTACATTATATCACTGTTTTCTTCTTTTTGCAACAGGTAGTTTTTATGAACAGTGTAAAATATAAGGAGACGGCCCTGCCCCGCAAGTATTCTTGCACAGCATAACCGTCCCCTTGTGTTTTATTCTTTGATATTCAAATCTGAATTAGTTTCTTGCAGCCTTAGCTGTTTCAACAAGCTTTGTGAAAGCAGCCGGATCTGCAATTGCGATCTCTGAAAGAACCTTTCTGTTCATGTCGATGCCGGCCTTCTTAAGACCGTCCATGAAGGTTGAATAGTTCATACCGTTCATCTTTGCCGCAGCGCTGATTCTTGCGATCCAGAGTCTTCTGAAATCTCTCTTCTTGTGCTTTCTACCGATGTAAGCATTAGCCATTGCACGCATAACAGCCTGATTAGCTGAACGATACTGCTTGCTTAACGCACCGTAGTAGCCCTTAGCCTGCTTTAATATCTTTTTATGATGTCTCTTTGTAGCGATACCGCCTGTAACTCTTGCCATTATTCATTATCCTCTCTTTCCGAATTATTTGTAAGGGATGAGCTTCTTGATTACTGCTGCATTTGCCTTTGAGCAATACGCCTGTCTTCTCAAGTGTCTCTTTCTCTTTGTAGTTTTCTTATTCAGGATATGTCTTCTGAAAGATTTGTTCATTTTAACCTTACCGTTCTTTGTGAGGTTAAATCTCTTAGCGGCACCTCTATGTGTCTTTATCTTGGTCTTAGCCATGTCTTACACTCCTTTTCTTAATTACTGTGCTGCCGGAGCGAGGAACATCAGCATGTTTCTGCCCTCCAGCTTTGCCGGTTTTTCAACAGTTCCGAATTCCTTAACCGCCTCTGCAAAACGGTCTAACAGGGTCAGTCCGATTTCCGAATGACTCAGCTCACGGCCTCTGAAACGCACCTTTACACGTACCTTATCGCCGGACTTCAAAAACTTCATTGCCTGTTTAGCCTTGGTATTGAAATCATTTGTGTCGATTGACGGTGAAAGCTGAACTTCCTTGATGTTTACGACTTTCTGATTCTTTCTGTTCTCCTTCTCGCGCTTTGCAAGCTCGAACTTATACTTACCAAAGTCCATTATCTTGCAGACCGGCGGCTTTGCATTCGGTGCAATCTTAACAAGATCGAGTCCTCTTTCGTTTGCAAGTCTCTGTGCCGCTCTTGCGTCCATAACGCCGAGCTGCTCTCCGTCCGCAGATACAACACGAAGCTCATTGTCACGAATCATTTCGTTGACCTGTAATTCACTCTTACTAATGGTAAACCCCTCCTTAAAATCATCATCCAAAACCATTAAAAAACGGATGCACAAGCACCCGATCGCAATCCGCACAAATTTCCCTTGGTATGTGCCGATATTTACCGCAAAGCTCGCGCCGTACGGTGAGAACGAATACTTCTGCTTGTTTTCGAAAGACATTATAGCATATGTTTTACGTTTTGTCAAGTATTTTTTCAGAAAAAACAGTTTCGGAGTGAAAATGGCATAAAAAAGACAAAAAAACAAAAAAATTTAAAAAACCACTTGCAAAATTAAAAATATATGGTATAATAGACAGGTATAGCGCTATTACATGAGCAGAAATGCTCTTAACAAAGGAGGTCAGACCGTGAATACGTTATTTGTTATTCTGCACCTTGTCGTATCAATATTACTTATCGTTATCGTGCTTGCACAGGAGGGTAAGGATCCCGGTATGAGAGGTATTCAGGGTGCTTCGTCAGATATGGGCGATTCATTCTTCAAAAAGGCAGGCGGAACAACTAAGGAAAAGATGCAGGTTCAGCTTACAACAACAATTGCAGTGCTGTTCCTTATCACAACATTAGTTCTCGTTGTTCTTTCTTCGTCATAATATAAACAATAACGGCCGGGTATAATGCCCGGTCTGTTTTTATACAAAAAATGCTATGAACCGTATCAATCCATAGCATTATATTCTCATACAAACTGTGTAAGTGCCTGCTTGAGCCACCATTCTCCCGTATCAAGTGCCTTATATAAATCATCACGCTCTGTCTTTCTGAACACCTGTCCCTTCCCGAGCTCTCCGGTGTTATCCATTACCTGAACAAGAACCTTTGTCGCAACATCAAGGTCTTTAATCTGCTTGGTTTCCATTATATCGAGAACCAATATAAGCTTATCTTCCAAATTTCCGTAAAATATCCTATTGCCGCATCTGTATATCGGCTTTCCGTTATAAGTCAATGCTTTCTTCTTTTTAACTGCTGCCATACTGTCTGCTCCCTTCTTAAATTCCTATAAGTATTATTATAACATATATTAAATAAATTTGCAAGGATTTTTAAAAAAATGTTACAGATACATAAAATATGCAGTTTAAATGTCATTTTATGCCATATATGTTCATCTGATCTTTTCATCACCGAACAAACAGCGCCTGAGATAACCATCGGCAATAATGCATCCGATTGCAGCAAAGAACCACAGTATCATGTACGGCAGACATACTTGTCCCATAATATTTAACGGCGCATCATAATAGCTCCACACATCCATGTGAAGCTTTATATTTACAATATATCCCGTCACAAATTCAAGAGCTGTAATAACAGTGGCCCCGATCACCCCTTGAAGCAGAAGCGGCAGCCGTCCTCGGCTTTTTTCATTTATAACCCCCACCAGCACAAAGCACAAGCCGCCCAATATGAACATACTCCAATGCGACCTGCCGCGCCACAGAAGCTCAATAAGAATATAAAAAATTCCGCCCAAACCGAATAATATTGTATTTTTAAACATAAAAATCCCCCTTTTTTCATATTATATATGATAAAGAGGGATTTTATTCATTTATATATCCAGATTGCTTACATACTTCGCATTAGCCTCAATGAAATCACGTCTAGGCTCAACCTTTTCTCCCATAAGGATCGTAAAGGTTCTGTCAGCCTCAATTGCGTCCTCAAGCTCGACTCTTAACAGTGTTCGCTTTGCCGGATCCATCGTTGTCTCCTTAAGCTCAGCCGGATCCATCTCTCCCAGACCTTTATAACGCTGAACCTTAGCGCCCTTACCAAGCTCCGCAATCGCAGCATCTCTTGCATCTTCATCAAATACAAACCGTTCAACAACATCCTTGTTCTTACCCTTGTATACCTTAAACAGCGGCGGCTGTGCCAGATACACATGCCCCTCCTCAATAAGAGGCCGCATATAACGGAAGAAGAAGGTAAGCAAAAGTGTTCTTATATGCGCACCGTCAACATCGGCATCCGCCATGATGATGATTTTGCCGTATTTGAGGTTATCTATATTGAATTCTTCGCCTATTCCCGCTCCCAGAGCCTGAATAACCGGCAGCAGCTTCTCGTTTGAATATACCTTATCTATTCTTGATTTTTCAACATTAAGCATCTTGCCCCAGAGCGGAAGAACTGCCTGGAAGCGTCTGTAGCGTCCCTGCTTTGCCGAGCCGCCCGCCGAATCTCCCTCAACTATGAAAAGCTCTGCATAATCCGTACCTTCATCTGTACAGCGGGCAAGCTTTCCCAGAAGCGATGCATTATTTGAGTTTGCATTCTTTCTTGAAGCTTCACGTGCCTTTCTTGCAGCCTCTCTTGCGCGCGAAGCACTTATTGTTTTTTCTATTATGGTCCTTGCAATTTTAGGATTCTCCTCAAGGAAGCTCCCGAGCTTGCTTGTCAGTGCATTGTCGACAAGTGTTCTTGCAGCACTGTTGCCCAGCTTTGTCTTGGTCTGACCCTCAAACTGCGCTTCCGAAACTTTTACGCTGATTACTGCGGTAAGCCCCTCACGCGTATCCTCACCGGAAAGATTTTCATCCTTCTCCTTCAGCAGATTATACTTTCTTGCATAATCGTTAAGAGCGCGGGTTAAGCCCGACTTGAAGCCGGTTTCGTGCATACCGCCGTCAACAGTATGAATATTATTTGCAAAGCTCATGATTGCCTCGCTGTAAGAGGTTGTATACTGCATCGCAACCTCTACTTCCATATCATCGCCCTTCTTTGCTTCAAAATATACGATTTCATCATGAATCGGATCCTTATTCGCATTAAGATAAGCAACAAACTCCTTTATACCGCCCTCGGCATAAAGCTCCTCCGACCTAATCTCTTCACCTCTGTGGTCGCTGAAAATTATACGCACTCCCTTATTCAGGAATGCCTGCTCACGCAGACGCTTTAAAAGCACCTCATAATCAAAATCAAGCGTTTCAAATATCTCAGCATCCGGCATAAAGGTAATCTTTGTACCTGTCTTTTCCGTATCACCGATTATCTTCAGCTCACAAGTCGGCTTGCCTCTCTCGTAGCTCTGATAATATATATGCTCTCCGTTTGAAACCTCCACCTCAAGCCGTTCGGAAAGGGCATTTACAACCGATGAACCTACACCGTGCAGACCTCCCGACACCTTGTAGCCGCCTCCGCCAAATTTTCCTCCGGCATGAAGAATGGTCAGTACAACCTGCACTGTCGGTATACCCTCCGTCGGATGGATACCTACAGGGATACCGCGCCCGTTATCCTCTACGGTTACTGCACCGTCTGCATTTATATCTACCTTAATACAGTCACAATAGCCTGCAAGAGCCTCATCAATTGAGTTATCGACTATTTCATATACAAGGTGGTGCAGACCCATAATGGATACCGAACCGATATACATACCCGGTCTTTTCCTTACAGCCTCAAGTCCTTCCAGAACCTGTATGTCATTTTCATCATATTTCGTTTCAACAGTTGTATTTTCAGCCATGTTTTTAATATTCCTTTCTGCTGTTTAAATCAGTATTTCCGACGACTTAGCGCGGTTAATAAGTGCCTTGGACGATAGCGACGAAAGATAAACTGTCATTTTCCCGTCATACTCCGTAACCACATAGGATTTCGGCAGCTCGTCCGCTGTGTACACGATACAGCCGTTACGCTCAGCCTCAGGCAGAAAATCCCTTCCCTGTCTTGAAACTGTCGTATTGTCCATATCAAATATTCCTATTATATCTGTTTTCTTTACAACGCAGCTGTTGCTTATTCTAAGATACATCTATATCACCGTCCCATTATCTATGTGAAACAGCTTTGTGTCCGTCATCTCATCTGTAAGATCGGTATCCGTCGATGTTATAAGCACCTGCTTATCTCTTATACGTTCCGAAAGATACATCCGCCTGTTTATATCAAGCTCGCTCATAATATCGTCCAGGAGCAGCACCGGATACTCACCCTTAATCTCTTTTATATATTCCGACTGCGCAATTTTCATACTCAGCGCCGCCGTTCTCTGTTGCCCCTGTGAGCCGAACAGCTTAGCCTCACGGTCATTCACAAATATTTCAAGATCATCTCTCTGGATTCCATACTGCGCCGAACCCATTTCAACCTCACGTCTGCTGCGCTGCTCTAGATAATCATATATCATATTTTTCCCAATATCCTCAAGCTTAAAGCTCGGATGATACACTATTTTAAGATGTTCGCCGGATATTTCAGACTGTATTGTCCGCGCCGACTCATTTATACATCTTACAAACTCAATCCGCGCGCTCATTATCCTTGCTCCCGTTTCTGCAAGCTGTTCATTCCACACCGACAAGGTAGGGTCTGAGGCTCTGCCGCCTGACCTGAGCATTTTCAGCAGGCTGTTTTTCTGATTCAGAACCTTGTTATATTCCATAAGCGCTGACATATATGACGGATACAATTGACTTAATGAGCTGTCAATAAATCTCCTGCGTACATTCGGGCTGCCCTTAACAATGTTAAGATCCTCCGGCGAAAACATTACCACATTGAGATAATTCATCAGCCGGCTGAGCTTTGTGATATGCACATGATTGACCGAAACTGCCTTTCTGCCGTTTTTCATAATCTGCATCTGTCCGTTGTAGCTGCGCTGTGCATCCGCAAAGTCTATGGAAAGTCTTGCAAATTCATCTCCGAACCTAACAAGCTCCTTGTCCGTCTTAGCCCTGTGGCTGCGCCCCTGTGCAAACAGATACACCGCCTCAAGAATATTTGTTTTTCCCTGCGCATTATTGCCGTAAATCATATTTGTAAGCGGCGAGAACTCCAGCTCTGCATTTTCATAATTCCGGAAGCCCTTAAGCGTAAGCTTTTTAATATACATTATACCACCGTAAGCTCAAATGACGCATTCTCAAATTCCAGAGTAACAGTGTCACCGGGACGTATTTTTTTCCCGCGCATAAGACACTGCTCGCCGTTGACTGACGCGCAGCCGTTTATCACCATGTCCTTTGCTTCGGAGCCGGAATATGCTATCCCGGCATATTTTATAAGCTGATCAAGCTTAATAAAATCTGTTGTTATTTTTATTTCCTGTTTTTCCATTTCTATGACCATGAACTCCTTTCACAATCCCTGCAAAATCCTTTATTGCTTTGAACGTGTAACCGAATCCACGCCCGGGAGCTGCTTGAATTTCTTTGTCAGAAGCGCCAGATCGGAGGTATTCTTAATTTCAACTCCCACCTGAATCACCGCCTCTCCGTCCTTTGTTACATATGCATTTGCCGACTTAAACGGAATTTTAAGATTTATCAGAACATTTGTAACATCAAGAAGCAAGCCGTCTCTGTCTTTGCCGCTTATACGGACATTTGCAATATATGATGATTCGGAGCGCTCCCTGTCCCAAGCAACCTCTATCAGTCTCGCCTTATCCTCCTCGGAAAGGTTTACAGGCTTTACATTAACGCAGTCCGCTCTGTGTACGCTTACGCCTCTGCCCTTAGTGATGAAGCCTATAATATCATCACCCGCAACAGGATTGCAGCAGCGTGCAAGACGGACAAGACAGTTATCTATATCCTTTACTATTATTCCGTTTGTGGAATTGTGTTTTTTCTTTTTTTCATCCGGCGCCTTGCCGTTGTTTGCGGCTGTACGATCCATTACCGCCTGAAGCTCGGCAACCTTCTCCTTATCGCGGTTTTCTTTGAGCCATTCTTCACGCAGTCTCATAACGACCTTTGTCGCAGTCGTTCCTCCGTAGCCTACCGCAGCATATAAATCATCAAGTGAATTGAAGCCGTATCTTCTTAATATGACGGCAACCCATTCCGGTCTGAACAGCTGCGCGTGCGTGTTGCCGAGTCTTCTCAGCTCACGCTCAATCTGCTCCTTGCCCTCTATAATATTATCGTCACGCCGCTCCTTCTTAAACCACTGGTTGATCTTATTTCTCGCCCTTGAGGTTTTGCATATCTGAAGCCAGTCACGACTGGGGCCATGCTGATTATTTGTGAGAATTTCTACTATCTCGCCGTTCTCCAGAACATAGCTGTTAGGCACTATCTTTCCGTTGACCTTTGCCCCGCTCATCTTATATCCCACCTCGGAATGAATTGCGAAGGCGAAATCTATTACCGTACTGTTTGCCGGAAGCGCAATGACTCTGCCGTTGGGGGTAAATACAAATACCTCATCTGCAAACAGATCAAATTTCAGTGTGTTAAAGAACTCATCATGATCTATGATATTCTCCTGCGTGTCAAGCAATGTGCGTACCCAGTCCAGCTTTGAGTCCATATCGGTCACGCCGCTTTTGCCCTCTTTATATTTCCAGTGCGCCGCAATTCCGTTTTCCGCAACACGGTGCATTTCCCATGTCCTTATCTGAATTTCAAACGGAGTGCCGTCCGGGCCGATCACCGTTGTATGAAGCGACTGATACATATTCGGCTTCGGCATTGCAATATAGTCCTTAAAACGCATCGGCACAGGCGTATACATTTCATGCACCATGCCCAGCACCGCATAACAGTCCGGTATTGTATCGACAATAACTCGTACCGCAAACAGGTCATACAGGCTTTCTATCGTCTTGTTCTGTGTATACATTTTTCGCCATATACTGTAGAAATGCTTTGCACGTCCGGTTACAGTTCCTTTTATGCCCATCTCGTCAAGTTTTTTACGGAAAATGCCCATTATATCCGCAATATACTTGTCACGGGCGCTCTTTTTCTGATTTATGCTCTCTCTTATCTCCTCATATGCCACGGGATCAAGGTATTTAAGCGCAAGATCCTCCAATTCAATCTTAATCTTGGAAATACCGAGCCTATGCGCAAGCGGAGCATATACGTCAAGAGTTTCCTTTGATATTCTGAGCTGCTTATTGCGCGGCATAAAATTCATTGTACGCATATTGTGAAGCCGGTCTATCAGCTTTATAATAACGACACGGATGTCCCTTGCCATTGCCAGAAACATTTTACGCAGATTTTCAATCTGTTGATCCTCACGGGTGGTTACCTTTATCTGCTTCAGCTTTGTAACACCGTCTACAAGCTCCGCAACAGGAGTGCCGAACATGACTGCGATATCGTCATACGCACAGCCCGTATCCTCAACAACATCATGAAGCAGACACGCAGTAATCGCCGTACAGTCAAGCGACAGCTGAGCCGCTATATATGCCACCTCAACAGGGTGTATTATATACGGATCGCCGCTTTTGCGCTTCTGTCCGCTGTGCATGGATTTGGCAAAACGATATGCAACATAAACCATATCTGTATTACCGTTGGGATTGTACCCCTTAATCATTCCGATAATCTCATCAATGAGCATATCGGTATCCTTTATGTTCCGCTGAGGGATTTTTTCCGGTTCAAGTATAGTGTTGTGTTCAAGATCTGTCATAGTAATCCTCCGTTCCGTGCGGATAAACCGTTAATCTGCAAATTAATTTTTTATATCGTTCAGTACAAGCTGTACCGTATCTTTTCCCTGAAAACTGTTTATATCAAGCTTAAAAGCCAGGTGAACGGTATCACCCACGCTCAGCATTCTTGCGTATTCTCCAAAGCCAAAGCCTATGCAGTTTACTCTTACTCCATCCTTTTCTATCTGCATCCTGAGATGCTTATTTTCAGCGCCTACAGTTGCAAATGCCGTAACAACCGCATTCTTTACCGCAAACACAGGCCGTTCATTACCCATGCCGTACGGCTCAAGCTTTGATATAATATTCGCCGTTGCCACGCTCAGATTGCTTCCCCCGAGCATGCAGTCTATCTTAACCACCGGGATCATATCTCCGTCCTTCATTACCTTGTCGGCATATTGATTTATCCTTGTGCTGAATTTTTCAAGATTTGCCTCATTAATACCAAGTCCCGCAGCCACAGCATGTCCCCCGAAGGTCGTAAGCAGCTCATCGCTGTCGTTGAGCGCATCAAACAGATTAAAGCCCGATATGCTTCTGCCGCTTCCCTTTCCCACACCGTCAGTCAGCGAAATAAGTATTGTCGGCTTGTAAAACTGTTCCATTATCCGCGATGCCACAATCCCTATAACACCGTTATGCCATCCTTCTTTTGCAAGCACAATAACCTTTTTCTTTGAAAAATTCGGATCTGCCGCTATCATATCAAGAGCCTCGCGGTTTATCTCATGCTCTGTTTCCTGTCTTTCCCGGTTTTCTCTATCCAGCTCTGCAGCGATTTCACGTGCCCTCGCCTCATCTCTTGTAAGCAGCAGCTCCACCGCGGTTACTGCGGTCCCCAGCCGTCCCGCTGCATTCATCCTAGGTGCAAGAGCAAATGCCACAGTCGACGACGTAACCTTCTTGCCGCCCATTCCCGCAACCTCCAGAAGCTCTCTCACCCCCGGCCTCTGCGGATTCTGCAAAAGCTTCAGTCCTTTGTCGACAATAATTCTGTTTTCATCTATAAGAGGTACTACATCGGCAATTGTGCCTATCGCCGCAATATCGGCATATCTGTCAAATACCTGCCCTGTTTTCATACCAAGCTTCATTGCCAGCGCAAGGACAAGCTTGAAAGCCACGCCTACTCCCGCAAGTCCGTCAAAGCCGTATTCATCCTCAGGTCTTTTCGGATTTACAACAGCCACCGCCGCCGTAGGTATTCTCTCCTTGCAGGTGTGATGATCGGTAATTATTACATCCATTCCCTGAAGCTTCGCAAATTCAACCTCACCTATCGCTGTAATTCCGCAGTCTACCGTTATAAGAAGCTTCATTCCCTGCTTGATAAGCTTATTTACCGCCATTATATTAATGCCGTAGCCCTCATCCTTCCTGTCCGGTATATAATATATAACATCAGCCCCGCGAGATTTCAAAAACTCGTAAAGGAGAGCCGTAGACGTTATTCCATCCACATCATAATCACCATATACTGCAATCTTCTCCTTCTTATCAAGCGCCGATACGATTCTTTCAACCGCTTTATCCATATCCAGCATGGTCATCGGATTCTTAATGCCCTGTTTTGACTTGGACATAAATTCATCAAAGCCGCTTATTTCTATTCCGCGATTAAGCAGGACGTTGGCGATAATACGAGGCACATTTTTTTCCTCCGCCGCCCGCCGTACCACATCGGGCTTTATATTTTCATTTCTGAATTTCCATACTTTCCGCGTCATTTCAAGCCCAGAATCCTTTCTCCAAAAATTAAAAATTAAATAAATTATTGCATATAAATTATTATATCATTTTTACTGACAAAATTCAAGCATTTACTGAAAATTCGTACAAAAAAAGCTACCGTTTTTACGATAGCTTTTATGTGGTCGGGATGACTGGATTTGAACCAGCGGCCCCCACGTCCCGAACGTGGTGCTCTACCAAACTGAGCCACATCCCGTTTTATGGCGGAGGAGGTGGGATTCGAACCCACGAGCCCTTTCGGACTACCGCATTTCGAGTGCGGCCCGTTATGACCACTTCGATACTCCTCCACACGTTATGTCCGAATTTTACAATCCGCTCCTAACGAACAATTGGTATTATAGCAGAATAACGGTACTTTGTCAAGTGTTTTTTTAAATTTTTTCGGATTTTTTGTTTTTTATTTGCTTCATTATGTAATTTAGCAAAAATCTGTAGAAATCACTGACAATTTCAGGGGTAAATGCATTAGTATGCAGACCTATAATAAGCTCTCTCTGACATATAGGGTTCGTTATAGGTATTAAATTTATATCGTTTACCGGAAATTCACTCCATGAAAATTCAGGCCAGAAGCCGATTCCCATACCTGTTTTAATTATATTTTTTACCGTTGCCGGGGAATCCGATTCAAAAATAATTTTCGGAATAAATCCTACCGACTCACAGAGCTTGTCACATACAACCCTGAAAAGCCTTGAACCTGACAAATTGACAAACCCCTTGTTCCTGACCTCATTTAAAGATATTGACGTTTTATTTGCATACTCGTCACTCTTGGGCGCCGCCAGATATATTTTTTCCTCAAAAATATATTTCTCCGAAAAGTCAGGCAGGTTTTCGAAATTTACGGAATTGGTCGTAACAGATATATCGCAATTTGCTTCTTCGTTCTGAATAATGTGAAATATAGCATCCTTGTTTGTTTTTTTATATTCCAGCACCGCATCTGTTACTATTGATGTAGCCGCAAGCACATTCAGTCTTATTGAGCTGTTGCTTTCATGCTTGATTTTTTTTACTTCTGCCGATATATTATTTATGACAGCGAATATTTTATCCGTTTCACCCTTCAGATACCGTCCGAACGAAGTCAGATATATATGTCTGCCCTTCCTTTGGAACAAGGGAAGCTCAAATTCACTTTCCATGGCTTTTATTGTTTTGGTGAGTGCAGGCTGTGAAATATATAATTCTTCTGCTGCCTTTGTTATGTTCTGGTATTTTGCGGTCACATGAAAATAATACAGCTTATTCAGTTCCATTTTGTCCTCCTTATATAACCACAGGTTATCGATTATATAATAATTATATATTTTACATTTGCTTTTGTCAATGCTATAATATAAAAAAAATAATAAAGGAGCACTGATACAATGCAAACATTCTTTGAAAGCATTATGCTGATATGCTTCGGTCTGTCGTGGCCCATATCGGTATACAAAAGCTTTACATCCAAATCAACCAAGGGAAAAAGCCTTATATTTATAATTGCAATATTGATAGGCTATATTGCCGGTATTGCAGGCAAAATTATCGGGCATACCATTAACTATGTTTTAATTATATACATCTTCAACATTGTTATGGTAGGCATCGATTTTGTATTATATTTCATTAACAAAAAAAATGAGCTTCAGGAAAGCTGAAAAGGAGTGTCCGCTATGAAAAAAGAAGTCCTGGAAAAAAGCAGAATGTATAAGATATTTAATGAAATCACTTTAAAACATGAAATTATCATTTTCGGCTCAACATTTACGGCTAATTTTCCGTTTTATGAACTGACAAAAAAATATCTTTTATCGAATGCCATATATAACAGAAGTATAGACGGTCTTACCATATCAGAGGCCGACAAAATCCTTAATGATTGTGTTTTTGATGCAAAGCCTGATAAAATATTTTATTCATTCGAGGCTGACAGCATGGATATGGATCTATATAAGGATATTTTACATAAAACACAGGCAGCACTACCGTCAGCCAAAATATATGTATTATCTGTACAAGCATCAGCCTCGGATTCATTGAATACCATGCTGAAACTCATGTGTGCGGATTATAATGCCGAATTTATAGATATTGATTATACTAAGTCCTATGAGGCAATATACAGACAGTTGACACCTTTTTTTCGCAGCAAAAAAATAACCTTCTCGGAGGCTCTGCAAATGGCGTGAGCTTTTAAGTATATTCAGGTTTTAATATACGTCCGGCACATAAAAAGGCTGCCCTCGTTAAGCAGCCTTTTTTTCACTCCGTCTGTATCTCCAGCTTCTGCGCCTTGCTGAATTTCATAAATATAGTATCACCGTTGGTATCTTTGCGGGTTGTCCAGTCCGGACTTGACGTTGTCGCCGCTCCCGCAACGCGCACACACATAAGTCCGCTTTCCTCAAACTCTATTACCGCGCTGTTGCCGTTGATTCTGACACTTGCGGGTACATTGATCTGCTTAATATTTATTCCGCCTAAGGTATCATCCTTTTTAAGAGTTACCGTTTTATTTAAACCCAGATATATATGACCGTTTTCTTCATTCCATACATCCGCATCTGTGCTGTAGCTTGCCGCACTGTCATTTTCATCAAAAATCACTTTAACGCCGACACAATTACTGAATCTTTCATCATACAGTCCTCTGCCGGTATCTCTCACACTTGAGCGTATAACTATATCTCCGTTATCGGTCCTCACAGCCTCCACATCAGTATTATAAGCCGCCGCAACCGACTTTGCCATCTGATTTTCACTCACAAACATATAATCATAATTATCAACAAGCTTGCCAACCTTTTTAACAGCCGCTACCTGTTCATCAGATGCCTCATAAATATAGTCGCAGTGATTGTAGAACAGCATAGGCATGTCATACTTAACGCTTGTATATGAATATGCTCCCTCACCGTGAGGTGTGTTTGAGGTTTCGAGCAGAAGGAAATCATATCCTGTCATATACAAAGGCATAGGAATCGCATCCTCTGCCGAGTTCTGAGGAACGGCATCACTTTCCGGCATTGTTGCACCGCTGTTCCATAGCAGCCCCGCTTCAGCCTGCGCAGCAAACGAACCGTTATAGTTAGGATTAAAGCCGTTAATACCGCTACCGTCATAGCCGTACTTGCTTGTAAACCAAGTGTGCTGATTTGCGCCGATACCATCAAGAGTAAGTCCGTATTCCTCCAGAGCATTTCTGTGATACTCCAGCTCCCTTATCTCATGCTCCGGTGATGCATATTTATGTGTAAAGCTGTGCACGCCCATGTAAATATTATACTTGTCGCAGAACTTAAGCTGTTCCTGAAGCTTATCCTTATACGGAAAATACGGACTGTCTATAGGATATGCCATACCGTACTCCAGTGTTCCGCAGATAAGATCATCATTCCCGTCTCCGTCTATATCCGCAAATCTCGGCACACTGTTCATACCGATTGTTACACGGTTATCGCCTCTGCGCGATATGTCATCACAGGTGAGATAATTATCAAGCTTAAACTCTGTACCGTTATACTCATAATGAGCAACATATCCTTCCAGTGTCCCGCAGAAAAGCTCACCTCCGTATATACACGGTGATACCCATGTCTGCTCTGTATTTACAGGTATATATTCATCTTTAAACAAGGTCTTTTTTCCGTCCTCAGTAAAGCCTGTATAAACACGCATTTCACCGTTGCGAGAACCCACGGCAAGATCAGCGATTCCGTCTCCGTTAAGATCGCCCATATCTATCATACAGTCTGTAAGACCGGTAACCAGCACCTCTCCCATTGACTCAAACGCCATAGAATCGGGATTCTCATCAGTTCTCAAAGACCTCCATGCGCGTACAATACCGTCCTCACTGCCCGAAAGAAGCTCATCTGCTCCGTCTCCGTTTATATCATACAATACGGGTGATGAATAGCTCCCGGCAGTTATCGCATTACCCTTGCGGTCGGTAAGCATGGTTGCAACACCTGTTTCATAATTATCCTTCATGCCGTTTCCGAAATACATATAAAACCTTCCGTCCGCGCTTCCGCAGAGAAAATCTATATTTCCGTCACGATTCCAGTCTACCGGACACGGATAAGCGCGCTTGGTATATTCCTTATTGTCACTGAAATAGCTGTCGGTATGCTCATAATGGTCCTGTTCAAGCCACTTCCCTCCGGAAACGATATGTGTGCCGCTGCAATATGCGTTCTCATACACATCGCTTTTATAGCTGCCGCTTCCATCGCTGATGAGATAGTTTACGCTTTCGGCACGCTTGAACCATGTATAGAAATTCCTCGCTATTGTGTAAGAAGGCATCTGTCCCTCCGCCATACACATAGCGGAAAACTGTTCAAGCGCGTTATTGTTTACACCGGTAATATCCTCATAATGCAGCTCCCATGCTGCCGGACGCGATCCGAATGAGCCAAAGCTCCTTTCAACAGCGAAGCCGAACTTCTTTACAGATACATACTCTGCAAAATAGCTCCTGAGTATATTCTCCGCACCTACCGTGGTATATGCAAACGGTTCTCCCTTTTCCCCTTCCGAAAGCATTGAAACCGTATACTTCCCCGGAAGCATCGGATTTGTAAGGAATACATATCCGCTTCCGTAATTATTCACTGAGTAAACTGCCGCACCGTTATATTCTCCTATAGTCTGTGCAGTGGACGGAATAATTCCGTAGCCGTAATCATACTTCTCATAATCAAAGTAATTTGAATAACCCTTAAAGGTTGATGTGTAATCATACAAAAGCTCGCTTATCCTCCGCAGATCGGGGCTTATTTCCGGGTATTCCATAAAAGCAGGGCATCCTTCAATATCTACAATCTCCGATGCCCCCAAAAACTCATGCGAAAAGGACGGCACAAGAGCATTATCCAGCACAACCGCACCGCCGTTATATACATAGTCCTCAATCACCCGAGCGTCAAAGTTCTCCGCTCCCGTAGCATCCTCGTCAAGATACAGAATATCACAGCCTTCCAGACCGTTCAGCCTTGTTTCTCTTTTTACGTTTATATTCGCCGCAATACCGTTTCTCAACTGATCATACGTTACACTTTCACCGTCATCGGCTGTGATTACAATCGCATTGATATTACAGTCCTTGCCGGTTATCGTCTGTGCAGCCTCGTCCTTTTGCAGTCCCAAGCTGCATGATGAAAGCAGGAGCGTGAACGCAGCCGCTGCCGACGTCACGCCCCTCCATGCCTTTATTTTCCTCATAATCTATACAGCCTCTCAAAATCCCTCATAAATAAACGCACCATTTCCTGTAAAAAACATACACACAAGCAGAAACATTGCAAGATAAATGAGGAACGAGAAAAATCCCTTTAATAGCTTCATTCCTCCTCATCTCCTTCCCGCTGTTCAGGCACTTGCGAAGTTATTTCTTCATCGGCATCCGTTATATCCTCCGAATTACCGCGACTGTTACGCACGCGATTGAAGATTTCCATAAACTCGTCACCGGTGATTGTCTCACGGTCAATGAGAAATTCTGAAATCTCATCAAGCGCATCACGGTTATCATTCAGGAGCTGTTTTGCTATTTCATATCGCTCCTTCATAATTTTAACAATTTCACGGTCAATTTCCGTTCTTGTCTCCTCGGAGCAATTTGCCACCGGTCTTCCGTCAAGATAGCGGTTCTGTACGCTCTCCAGTCCGACAAGACCGAATCTGTCCGACATACCAAACATCGTTATCATCTTCCGAGCCATATCGGTCGCACGCTCAATATCATTTGACGCGCCCGTTGTCTGTGTATTGAATACAATCTCCTCAGCCGCGCGGCCTGCAAGAAACACAGTAATCTGATCAAGAAGCTCATCCTTGTTATTAAGGTACTTCTCCTCCTCGTCCGGCATCTGCATTGTGTAGCCGAGAGCACCCATGGTTCTGGGAACTATCGTAATCTTCTGTACTGGCTGCGTGTTCTTCTGTAAAGCGGTGGCAAGCGCGTGGCCTACCTCATGGAAAGATACTATTCTCTTTTCCTCAGCCGAAAGGATTCTGTCCTTCTTTTCCTTACCGGCAATAATTACCTCCACAGAATCCATAAGATCCTCCTGAGTAACCATTTGTCTGCCGAATCGCACCGCGCGCAGAGCCGCCTCGTTTACCATGTTTGCAAGGTCTGCTCCGGCTGCACCGCTTGTCGCAAGCGCCATTTCATGAAGATCAATATCAGGCGAGGTCTTTACATGCTTAATATGAACCCTTAATATATCTTCTCTGCCCTTCAGATCGGGCTTTTCAACAATAATTCGCCTGTCAAAGCGTCCGGGACGCAGAAGTGCCTTATCCAGTATTTCCGGACGGTTTGTTGCGGCAAGCACTACAAGTCCCTTTGACGAATCAAAGCCGTCCATCTCCGACAGAAGCTGATTCAAAGTCTGTTCGCGCTCATCATTGGAATTCATCTGGTTGTCTCTTGACTTTCCGATAGCGTCAATCTCGTCTATAAATATTATACACGGAGCCTTTGCCGAAGCCTGCTTGAACAGGTCACGCACACGCGATGCGCCGACGCCGACAAACATTTCAACAAACTCCGATCCCGAAAGAGAGAAGAACGGGACGTTTGCCTCTCCGGCAACCGCCTTGGCAAGGAGTGTTTTTCCCGTTCCCGGAGGCCCAACAAGAAGCGCGCCCTTGGGCTGCTTGGCACCGATTGCAGTATACTTTAAAGGATTGTGAAGGAAGTCCACAATTTCATCCAGAGACTCCTTTGCCTCCTCCTGACCTGCAACATCGTTAAAGGTTACACCGGTTTTATTCTCAACATTATACATTTTTGCATGGGACTGACCTATTCCCATAATACCGCCGCTTCCACCCATTTTCTTCGTCATAAGACGCATGAAAAGCATTAGCAGCAGATACATGAATACAATCGGCAGAATCCATGTCAGCACAAAATTCAGGATAGGATTGGAATACTGAATCGGCGTGGAATACTTTATTCCCTTTTCATCCAGCTTGTCGAGAAGCCTCTGGTCGTTTATATAACCTGTATAGTAAACAGGTCTTGATGCGTCCGACTGAGCCTCCGCAGCCTCTTCACTGATTTTTCCTATGATCATCAGGGATTTATCCGATAGCTTCTTTATATCGTCAGCACTGACCTCCGGCTGACCGTATATTGTGATCTGATCCCCACTGAGCTCTATTTCCGTTACCTCGCCCTCATCTATCATTTCAAGGAACTCATCATAGGTTACTTCTGTTTTATCAGGTGTAGTAAATGATGAGATCAGCAGATTCAGACATATAGTCGCAGCCGCAGCTATCAGAAGAAATATCAAAAGCGGATTTTTCATAGGAGATTTAGGCGGCTGATTCCCCTGCGGGTTCTTTTTATTTGTATTATTATTCATTTATATTTCCTTTCAAGCATAACTGTCTTCTTCTATTATTCAAGTTATCAGTTTATCACATTTACAAAAAAATTTCAACTGCATTTTAATATTTTTTCACGTTTCTTGAATTTTTCAGAAATTGTTCACATATTTAACGCATAAACGCTGTTTGTATTGTATGAACATTTCTTTTTATTTGAGTTTCCCCATTTTTTCAGCGCCAAACAAAACCAACATCAGTAAACAAGGACAATTGCATGGGTTTTGGCTTTTTCTTGTCAGGCGTAAGCGCACTTATACCCAGCGTATGATAGCCGAGCTTATATGCTCCCGTTCTGCCGTCACGGACTGTTGCTATACATTCCATTTTAGTTGCATAGTCTTTCGTAATGTCGCTTCCGTCGACCATTAATATCGTCTTGTCATTTGTTTGTAATTTAATTGCCTTAAGATAATTCTCAAAAAGTTTCTCACCATTGTTAAAGCTTCCCAATCCTTATAGGTGTTTGCGATATATAAAAGCATCCTCACAAGAACATTAAGCGACCATTTACTCTGCGCCTCCACGAGGACAATCAATCTGTTTTTCACCATAAACCCCAAATCATTATACATGGAGTTCATAAAATGCAGATATGCTATATTTTAATATATGACACAAAAGCAGTGCCGAAAAAACAAATTTCAGCACTGCTCTTGGAGTTGGTGCAGCTGACAAGACTTGAACTTGCACGGTGTTACCCACTAGAACCTGAATCTAGCGCGTCTGCCGATTCCGCCACAGCTGCGTATTCACAACATATGATATTATAACAGAATCTTTTAAAAAAATCAATAGTTTTTTACAAAAAAATAAATTAATTTTACGAATTTTTTTCACGGTATTATTTTCAAGATAAATGCCCGCATGAATACGGGCATTTTCTGCATTTTTAATCGTCGTCCTCATCCTCATTTTCAGGTTCAAACATCTTCGTAATTATAACCTCAGTGACACGGCGCGGATCACGCTTTGATACATATACATTAAGCGGACCATAGTCAAATTCATCGCCTACGTGAGGTATTCTGCCAAACTCTTCCATAACCCAGCCTCCTACTGTTGCATGGTCAATGTCCTCGGCCTCTCTGTCCATTCCGAACAGCTCAAACATATCATCAAGATCCGCCTTTGCGCGCACCTTGTATTTGTCCTCCTTTATTTTCATAAACGGTTCTTCAACAGTGTCATGCTCGTCCCATATCTCTCCTACAAGCTCCTCAAGTATATCCTCAAGCGTCACTATACCAACCGTACCGCCGAATTCATCAAGAATTATCGCCATGTGTGATTTCTTTTGCTGCAGGGTTCTAAGAAGCTCTGAAATTTTCATTGTAGGAACAACAAAAATCGGATCATTCATAACATCCTTGAGCTTCTGTCCGTTCTTTTTCATTGCGGCAAAATCCTTCTGATTAAGAACACCTATGATGTTATCAACCGTTTCAACATATACCGGCAGCCTTGAAAAGCCGCTTTCAAACTGCTCGGATATTTCCTCTATTGTATCGTTTATTTCTACGCCTACCACATCTACACGACTTGTGTAAATATCATCAACCTCAATGTCATCAAATTCAATTGCGTTTCTTATAAGCTCACTTTCATTCTGATCGATTTCACCGTCATTATGTGCTTCCTCAACCATCGTTATAAGCTCTTCTTCCGTTACACCATGATCATTCTCAGCTTTTATCAGCTTATATACAAGCCTCTGCCACATCGCCACCAGCCAGCTGAATAATCTGAACAATATCATCAGCACCTGCAAATACGGTGCAAAAAACATTGCCATCTTTTCCGGTGAATTTTTCGCCATGCTTTTGGGCGTAATTTCACCGAACATAAGTACTACTACCGTAACCACGACAGTCGCGGCAGTTGCGCCGAGCTCCGCACCTATAAGATTGGTAAAAAGAACTGTAGCAATTGCAGTTGTTGCTATGTTTACAAGGTTATTTCCGATAAGTATAGTCGATAACAGCTCATCCATATTCTCGGAAAGCTTCATCGCCTTTCTGGCTCTCTTGCTGCCGTCATTGGCGAGAGACTTAATACGTATTTTGTTCATCGAAAAATATGCGGTTTCCGCCGCCGAGAAAAAACCCGACAAAAGGATTAAAACCGCAAGTACTATGACTTTTGGTAAAATCTGCGACATACTGTCACTGTCCATATAAAAAAGCTGCTCCTCCTTAAAGCTACGGCATTGTCCGCTGTTATGCTTTGGAAAACACGTCAAAGCGCGCACAATGCGTTGGTCGATAGTGTTTGGCTTTAATTATACAGCATATATCTATAAAAATCAAGAGTTTTTTCGCCCTTTTTTTAAATTTTTATATTTTGCCCCAGACAAAACAAGACGCATTTTTCTGAAATATCCATTCTGTACATGCTTATTAATCTCCGCGCCTATAAGCAGCATATATATACAGAAGAAAATCCACAGCATCATAAAGATAATTGCAGTAAGACTTCCGTAGAGCAGAGAATACTTTGAAAAATATGTTATATATACGGAAAAGAAGTACGAAAATCCTATCCATCCCACAGCCGTAGCTACAGCGCCGGGCAGCTGCGAACGAAATCTCAGCTTCTTCTGCGGCAGAAACCTGTAAAGACCGGCAAACGCAAGTATAAATAAAACAAAAAATATCAGATACTTCAATTCGAATACAGCCGCAATGGCATAATGCACTACAAAATAATTGTTCAGATATTCTCGGAACAGCTGAAGCAGCGTGTTTCCGAATACCAGACACACAATTGATGCGACAATCACAACAATAAACAGTATGTCATAAAACAACGCTGTAATACGAGCAGCAAGCCAGTTTGTGGTTTTGGTATAGCCGTAAATATTGTTAAGACCCATATAAATAGCCATTATGCCGCGCGATGAAGTCCAGACAGCGGTAACGAGGGTGGCGGAAAGCAGAGCCGTGGTTTCGGTGCGCATAAACACCTCTGACACTATCCCGTATACATAAGTTGAAACAGGCCTTGGGAATGTTCTTCTGACAGTTTCCGCCATTGCAGTAACGTCAACATTTATAAAATACTTAAGACAGAGGATTACAATCATCAGAAACGGCACGGCAGAGAGCATGGTAAAAAGAGCTGACTGCGCAGCATATAAGCCGACATTGTCCTCAATCATATCTGTCAGAAACTCTTTTATCATTTTTATAAACAGTGTTAATCTCGGCATTCTCTTACCCTGCCTGCGTATAAAGTTTCCCCGTGCGGAATCAATACTGTCACGCATATTCCCCTTGAAATTATCAATCATATTAATATACCTTCCGGAACAATTCTTATTTATACTATATTATAGCAAATAATTTTCAATAAGTCCATACTTTTCCGGTTATTTTTAAAATGACATAAATCGATATCCAAAGCCTGATACTGCCCGAATTATTTTACCACCAGCACTTCGGCGGAAAATCCGGTTTTTTTCTCATATTCTTCCGAAACGGCATGTATTATACTATCTGTTTTATCTTTAACAGTAAAACAGATTACTCCGTTATCACAGATTTTGGCGGCTTTAACCCCGTCCGCCGACATAGCGGCTTTTACTGCAGCCGCCGCCTGCTCCGGCGGATTCATAAGATATTCGTATGCCCTTTCGGATTCATTTATCATATCAAATAACACGTTTATCCTGCATTTTTTCAGTCCATCGGCCGCAGCTATTATTCTCTCCTTTTCTCCCGCGCAATACTGCTCAATTACATCGCGCGGAATTTTCTTATTCTTTTTTCTCCTTGTTCTTATTAACAGTACATTATACCCCGTAAGCGGCAGAGGAATTTCCTTTATTTCATCATATGACGCATACGCACACCAGCCGCCGCTGCCGTAACGGTCACATATTGCCGCGGCGCTGCCTGCCATACTGTGTCCTTCGGCTATTGACATACGGACAAGAAGCTTTTCTATTGCAAAGACTGCCGTATCCTTCATCCCCGGCAGACCCGGAACATCAGTGCTGTATAGTATCTGCGCTCCCCTGCCGCTTTTCATAAAATGCACATCACATACATTAGACCCCGCATTTAATATTCTTAAAACATCGCCGTATCTTCTGCCGTATGCCCTGACACCGCAGCCCAGTGCAAACGCAAGCGCATGGCTCCCGCTGTCCATAATAACGCACGGTACACCGACACGCTCAAAGCAAAGCTCTCCTGTTGTTTCTCCGAACCGAGTATAAAAATCAGATTTAAGCTCAACAGACTTTTCTGTGTACATAAAAACCTCCATATGCATGCAGCTGCATTTTTTGTAAACTTATTATTTTTAATATAAGTTTAACCAATAAAACAGTTGACAATTCTAAAAAAAGACTGTATAATTATACCCATGAAATAAATTTGAAAGGTTCTGATTAAAATGGCAGAAAACAAAGAATATATTCTCACTGTCGAGGGTAAAGAAAAGCTTGAAGCCGAGCTTACACACCTCGTTACAGTTACGCGTAAGCAGGTATCGGAGAAAATCAAGGAGGCGCGTTCCTTCGGTGACCTCTCGGAGAACGCAGAATACGACGCTGCAAAAGACGAGCAGGCAGAGGTTGAAGCAAGGATTCAGCAGATTGAGCATATGCTTAAATATGCAAAGGTCGTTGAGGTTGAGTCAAACGATATTGTAACGGTCGGCAAAAAGGTAACACTCCGTTTTCACGGCGAGCTTGCAGACCTTATGGATATGGCGGGAGAGCAGACATATACGATTGTCGGTTCAACCGAGGCTGATCCTAACGAAAACAAGCTTTCGTATGAATCACCGATAGGCGCCGCATGCGTCAACAGATCGGTCGGAGAAGAAGTTGAGGCTGAAACACCCGCAGGTATGGTTCAGTTCACAATTCTCAATATCGAAAATACACAGTAAATACTGATTACAGAGTCCGTGGAAAATCCACGGTCTTTTTTTGCTCTCTTTGTCATACGGTTAATAACAGGGGTGATTATATTGAAAAATATTCTTATGATTTCATACGCATACATAGCCGCCCTGATAGGAGCAGGCTTCGCATCCGGTCAGGAAATTCTCTGTTATTTCACCGTTTTCGGCAGACAAGGATTTTACGGTGTTATTATTGCAGCAGTCATTTTTACGGTATTTGCCTATTCAGTTCTCAGAACGGCTATTCTCACAAAATCCTCCGGATTTGATGAATTTTTAACCCTCCTTCCCGGCAGGTTTATTGCAAGGCTATTGAAGCTCCTTACCGGAATTTTTGCATTTGCGGCATATACAGTCATGCTTGCTGGGATAGGCGAAATACTGAACATTCTTTGCGGTATCCCCCAGAAATTCGGTGCCCTTATGTCGGCTGTCGGCTGCGCCCTTCTTTTCTCAAGAGGTGTTACATCTGTATTCAGGCTTAACGGCATTATAGGCATGCTGCTTACTGCCGCAATTGCGGTATGCTGTATTTATATACTGCAATACAGGGAATTTCACGTTTTTTCAGAAAACATGGATGTAATCGGCAGTGCGTTCACTTATTCGGGGTATAATCTTTTATCGGCAGCGCCGCTTCTTATCGTGATGAGCAAATCTATCAGTTACTCATCAGAGGCAGCGGCAGTGTCATTAATCTCAGGAGGGGTGCTCCTTTTTCTCATGATGCTTATCTACGGTATTCTGTCGATATACGCAAATAAAATAAATCTCGGTGAATTTCCGATGCTAACACTTGCCTTCAGGCAAAACCATGTTTTTGGTATATTTTACGGGGTCGCTCTTGCAGGCGCAATAGTGACTACACTGCTGTCATCGGGCGGGAGTATGGTCGAGGTTTTTTCAGTAAATAACAGTATATTTATTATGATGTTATCAATGATCTCATATGGTGTTTCAGGCTTTGGTTTCGGCAGACTGGTCAATACAGCCTATAGAATATGCGGTATAACAGGCTTTGCGGCAGTAATTTTTATTATTATTTTCTCTTTCAGAATTAAGCTTAAAAAATAAGATATTGGTTGATTTTTAAAGTATTATAAAGATATAGCTAGATTTATTTTAATTCTATTGTATTTTTGAGGAATTATTGATTTGCACATTTTACGTCTTTATGGTATTATAGATAGGTCGTTGAGATACAGGGTAAACAAAAGTTAAGAACCAACGGGATGTAGCGCAGTTTGGTAGCGCATCTGGTTTGGGACCAGAGGGCCGCAGGTTCGAATCCTGTCATCCCGACCAACGTAATCTAATAATATGTGGGAGTTTAGCTCAGCTGGGAGAGCATCTGCCTTACAAGCAGAGGGTCACAGGTTCGAGCCCTGTAACTCCCACCATAAGACAACAACTTAATATCTATGCTGGTGTAGCTCAATTGGTAGAGCAGCTGATTTGTAATCAGCAGGTCGCGGGTTCGAGTCCCATCACCAGCTCCATATGGGATAAGCCTAACTTATCCCATAATTTTTCCGGGAGAGTTCCCGAGTGGCCAAAGGGGACAGACTGTAAATCTGCTGCTTATTGCTTCGGTGGTTCGAATCCACCCTCTCCCACCAACAAAGGGGCTGTATCAAAATAAACAGCCACGAAAATCGAATAGGGCAGAATATTTCATCTGCCCTTTCACACCACCGTACGTGCCGTTCGGCATACGGCGGTTCAATTCAAACCTAAATTATGTCTCCGACTATCGTAATAGTCTATACAACTGACTAAGCCTTTCTTGGTCAGTTTTTCTTTTGATAT
>JAQXTR010000040.1 GCA_029219585.1 Clostridiales bacterium | reverse complement strand
AATCCCGTTATATATAACGTGTGCTTTAGGATCAATCTTTTCTGTTTTCTTTGATGATTTGCTGCTCCAATACTGAATTGCTCCGTCTGCCGTAACATTGTCAATATCCTCGGCAGCTATTACAAGTTCCTTTGTCTTTGTAGTTTTCTCATGGATATACAATACCCTGCCTCTGTCAATATCCTCATAGTATGCGACAACATACTTTCCTAAAAGCTCCGGCGATACATCAAGGTCTGTTTCGTAATGATCATCGCCTATGCCTATGTACTTCATAAAGCTGTTCGAGCCGTAAAGTGTTGTTCCGGGAACCTCGGTTACTGTGCCCTCAACCTTGATAATATTCCAGTAATTTTCTGCAAATGTTGTGTCGCTTTTCTCAAGCTTTCCCTGCGCATTCTGCGTCCATAGCTTTATGTCAAGAGCATTATATACCAATACTGCCGCCTGACCTCTTGTAAGATTATCGGTGCTTCCTGCCGGAATATTGTCGTTTAGCCCGGAGGATGAAGCATTCTTTATGTAGCCCTCCGGATAGCCGCCCTCTGCCTCTGCCGCCGGGCCGTAACCGAGCATTGAAAGAAGCATTTTATACGCTTCCTGAACGGTCACATTCTTATCAACTCCGAAAATGCCTTCTCCATAGCCGCTTACAATACCGTTCTGCGACAGCTGATTTATTGAGCCTGCCGCCCAGTGATCCGACGGCACGTCATAATAATATGTACGCTCACGCTCTGAGTTCTCGTTCATGCGTCTCATCCTTGCTATAATAACAGCAAACTCAGCGCGGGTTATATTATTATCCGCGCGGAACGTATCGTCATCATAGCCCGTTATTATTCCCATGTCGCTTAGAATATCTGTTGCTTCCCTTACGGTTTCAGAGGTTATGTCCTCATAATCTTTTGCATAAGCGATACCGAACGATCCCATTGCAACGCATAACGCAAGTATTATACCTATTAGTCTTTTCATTTAATGACTCCCCTCTTATTCAAAATAATCCAGTACGGCATTAATTACCATTGCCGCCTCGGCACGGGTTACATTGTCCTTAGGAGCGAACATATTATTGTCCCTGCCGTTAAGTATTCCGTATTGCTGCAGCGCTGCAACCGCTTCAGCCGCGTAACCGGCAATATCCTGCTCATCATCAAATGCAATCCGATCATTTAGCTGCGCAAGATCCTTTGAGGCTATCAAATTATATACCATAACAGCCATATCCTCGCGGCTTATGCTAAGCCCTGTACCGAATCTGCTGTCGCCTATGCCCTGACATATCCCGTTTGATACGGCAGCGGAAACATATGGTGCAAACCAATCTCCCTCACTGACGTCGTTAAAGCCGCCTCTGTATACGGCATCTCCGATACCTGAGGTCAGTACAAGCATTTTAACAAATTCCTCTCTTGTAACGCTGTCGCTCGGATAGAAACGACCTTCCTCTTTTCCGGAAACAATACCCTTGTTATATATTCTGAGAATTGCCTCACGCGCCCATTCAACGCCTGATAAGTCATCAAAGGTTTTTATTTCCGACGGCTGCTCAATAACAGTCTGCGGTGTCCCCATATATGGCGCTCCGCCTGATGAGCTTTTACCCCCTGACGAGGAGGATGAACTGCCGCCTCCGCCGCCGCTGCTGCCGGACGAGGACGACGTGTTTGCGCTCTCAACAGCCGACTTCAGCGCAGTGTAGCTGCTGTAAGTGTTGCCTGCGATTTTTGTATATGTGCTGTCATAAACAGATGATGGGGTTATGCCTATTTCCTTTGCGAAATCATTTATAATTGCTTTTACATTTCCCCAGCCGCTCGGATTCTGCACAATCGCCATGACAAGCTTTTCGCAGAAGGTCTTGTCAAAATCGGATATACTTCCATAGGCTCCGCGGCAGCCGTCCGCTACAAGCTTTTCAACCTTATCTGTAAACAACTCGCTTTCACACCACTTCACCGCCCTGCTGTCCAAAACAGCATACAATCCGCTTCCAATGGATGAAAGCTTTCCTTCCGCAATTGCCTCTGCCTCGATTGCCGCACTTATGAGTGCAACCGAAATATTTATATCATCGGCACTGAGTCTGCCGTCCTGCTTAAGACTGTATACAAGCTTTGCAGTCTGCTCTTTGTTAAGCTGCTCATACAGAGCCACATCGAAGCCAAGCACATTTTTGTTATCTTCAAGCATATTCGCGGCGCTTGCTGCATCTGCATTTATCAGAGCTTCCAAAGCCTGCTTTATATCGGATGATGCGATAAAATGCAGTGTTCCGGTTATCGCATCCGCGCCTTTTCTTCCTATATAATAGGTATAGTCGCCCGTAACCGGCTGCACTTGAAAGTTAAGAGAGTAGTTTCCCGCGTCATCCGCTGTTATCATGTCCGCATACTGCACAATTTCGGTTGCCGCTCCCTCGT
Organism: Clostridiales bacterium; assembly: GCA_029219585.1. Lineage (GTDB taxonomy): Bacteria > Bacillota > Clostridia > UBA1381 > UBA1381 > Ornithomonoglobus. Next base: position 820 of record JAQXTR010000040.1, on the reverse strand, counting down.
TGGGAATATCCGAAAACTCCTTATCTTTATTTAAAAGCATAAACGTCAGTGCTGTGTCTGACTCGGTTATACCCGAAACAAAGAGTCTGTCATTTTCATAATCCTGCACAATCCGTACATCTTCCTTCTCAACTCCCTGCGAGAATATATCCGTTTCCCAAAGGAATACCTCTTCCCTATCATATCCGCTGCCTATATATGAAGAAATATCAAATGTAAATTCCTCATTCATTACATTTGAAGACACCATGATATTCTTTACAGCTATTTGAGTCATACGTTCTCCGGAATATTGCGCATATACTATCATATAATTCTTAGCTTCATCGGTAGTATTTGTCACGCTTGCGGTTATCGTGCTGCCGCTGAGAATAACACTTCCGTCTGTATAGCCCTCCGCAGTTGTAAAGTCAAAGCTGAAATCCTTGCCGAGAGGAACACGCGCAAGGCTGTCTACCTCGCCGGATACACTGAGAGTATATGAGGTCTCAGCGCTTAACGGCTCCGTCAGCTTTATAATTGCGCAATTTCCCGAAACACTGCTGTTCCATGCCGTCTCTGCTCCCGTGGCATTATTAATAAGCTTTACATGGTCGCTGTCAAAGAACCAGCTGTCCATGCCTACGCCGAAATCCAGACGTATCTCCTTTGTTTCTGTTGCTACAACATTATCCGGCCGTACCGTGCTGCTTCCGTTTTCATCAAGAAAAGATACGCTTTTATTTGTAAGCACGGGTGACGCTTCATCGTAATATATTTTCAGATTATCAAAATAAGCCGCGTCATCTTTATGATCCCATATCTGGAAGTTTACAGAACC
>JAQXTR010000039.1 GCA_029219585.1 Clostridiales bacterium | reverse complement strand
CCTTCGGGAAGAACTTCCATAATGTCTCCGATGTCGCATTTTAAGTATCTGCATATATTTACAAGCACCGACAGAGCAACATTCTCATTCTTATTCATTTTGGTTAATGTGGCACGAGAGAACATTCCGTCAGTAATTAGTTGGTCTTTCTTTATCCCTTTTTCAATCAGCATAATCCATAATTTTTTGTATGATACATCCATTTCGCTTTCTCCATCGCATTAGCGTGTTTATTTCATTATAACACTTCTCGACAAAAAACACAATAATTATTGCTAACTTCTCACTCATTTTTTATCTATTTTGTATTTTTTAATCTGCCAGCATATACAGATTACTCGTTTGACCGCCGTTATCTCTGTGTCTTGTGAGGCGTTTGACAAATCCTGCTCGTTCTACATCATTCAAGGCACGTTTGACAGTACTTCGGGATATTGCAAAAATGCTCAAAAACCGCATAAAAATGGGACAATTTAGATGGCATCTAAATTGTCCACGATTTCTGGCGCGTCTGACTGGATTCGAACCAGCGGCACATGGCGTCGGAGGCCATTGCTCTATCCAACTGAGCTACAGACGCAAAGACTGCTGCGGACGAAAAACCATCCGCAGTTAATATATTTACTGTTATCTCTTAAAGAAACTCGGAACATCAATGTCCGACATTCCCGGCTTTAATCTTCTTTTGAAGATCGAATCATCATCATAATCCGAAACTGATGATGAATAGCTTGACGTCTGACGTCTGTCTGTTCTTTCAGGTCTTGATGAATATGTCGAGCTGTATGACGGCTTTGATGTCTGCTTTGGCGCAACGCCCGCATCTGCATTTCTCTTTAATGAACCGTCAAGACCGGTTGCAATAAGAGTAACCTTTATTTCATCCTTCATATTCGGATCCATTGCCGAACCGACTATAATATTAGCCTCATCCGAAACCATATCCTTAATAATCTGTGAAACCTCACCCATATCAACAAGTGAAAATTCCGTTCCGCCTGTGATATTAAGAAGAACATTTTCAGCGCCTGCAATGCTTGTTTCAAGCAGCGGTGATTCAATTGCGGCTCTTACTGCATCCTGAGCAGCATTTTCGCCCTTGCCGATACCGATACCCATATGAGCAACGCCGCTGTCTCTCATTATTGTTCTTACATCCGCAAAGTCGCAGTTCATAATACCTTTTTCTGTGATTATTTCAATGATACCCTGAACACCCTGGCGAAGAATATCGTCAGCAAGCTTGAAGGAATCGTTTATTGTAACCTTTTTGTCTGCTATTTTAAGGAGAAGATCGTTCGGAATTGTAACAATGGAATCAACACGCTCAGCAAGATTCTTGATACCTTCTTCCGCATTTCTCATTCTCTGCGGTCCTTCAAAAGCGAACGGCTTTGTAACAACCGCTACTGTAAGTATACCTGCTGACTTCGCAGCCTCAGCAATAATCGGAGCTGCTCCCGTACCTGTACCGCCGCCCATGCCGGCCGTAACAAATACCATATCAGCATCTTTTACAAGATTCTTTATTTCATCCTTTGTTTCTTCCGCTGCCTGACGACCGATCTCCGGCTTCGCACCTGCACCCAGTCCGCTTGTAAGCTTTGCACCGATTTGTAAAACTGTAGGAGCCTTAACATTTGAAAGCTGCTGTGCATCTGTATTTACGCATATAAATTCCGCTTTTGTAACGCCTGCCTCTATCATTCTGTCAACCGCATTATTACCGCCGCCGCCGACACCGATTACTTTTATTCTGGCGCCCTCAATTACTGTATTATCCTCCAAATCAATAGGCATTGCACTCATTTTATTATCCTCCTTCGTAGTTTACATTACCTGAATGGTAAACCATATTATACCAAATATTCATTTAAATATGAACATACACATTTTATTTTACTATTTTTTATATGAATATGCAATAGTAAAAGTACACAAAATTAAATTAATTTTTATATGCTTTTGACTAAGTTTTCTATATTATATTTATTTCTTTAAAGAATTGTAAGCTGCTTGTCCCGGGGCACTTAAATCCAAAGAATTGTAAACTGCTTGTCCGGGGGTACTTAAATCAATTGATCCGATAGCATTTTCGCTGAGCGACTCCGAATTAATCGCGCCGGAAAACATCCGGATTTTCCTTTCAAGCTCCGTCTGAGAGCCGCAGTTTGTTTCAATTCTGTTATCATAATTAAATTTAATATTGGTCAGATCATCAAGACTTATATATGAAATCTTAGAAATAAGTCCCATTGCTTCAAAGCTCTTCAACAGAGTTTGAAGAATTTCATCCTTCTCCTCCGAATCCGTCTTCAGCAGCTCGTTTACTTTATATGACGGCACTGTTATCCCGCTGAGACTGGGAATATCATCTGTACTATACATATTACTGTCATCTATAACCTTCATATCCGAATCAAGAACTACAATGGTATTGCCGGATAAAAAATATGCCGCAGGGTTGCTTTCATGTATTGAAACCGTAATTACCGCAGGAAACATCTGCTTGTCTATCTCAACATTGCTTATCTGCGAAATCTCAAGCATTTGCTGTTTTATGACCGATGAACGGGTTGCAAACAGATTTTTGCCTATGAGATACCCGATTTTTTCCTGTATAACAGATTTTGAAACGGTATTGTTCCCCTCGAGCCTTATCTGTGTAATATCGAAAATCGGAGTCATGAAAATGAGTACAGCTGCCATAACTGCACATCCGAGCATAACCAATGCAGCTCTTATACGTTTTATGCGCTGCCTTTTTTTCTTGCCTGCCGTTTCAATCCGTCGGCGTCTGTCTGCCTCCGTTATTTTGCTTGTGTTCCTGCCCGCACCGTTTTCCCGACTGCTGTTTCTGCTCCCATACGGGACACTGCTGCGTTTTTTCACATCGTCGGTGCTTGACCGATTATTACTGCGGTTAACCCGCCTTGTTCCGTATGATCGGTCTGAGGACGTCTTTGCTCCGTCATCATATACAATACCACCGCTTTTACGGCTGTAAGACTCCGAATAACCGCGTTTGTATGTATCATGATAATTCTGCGGCGTTTGCCGCCGTGATGCAACCGTTGGATCAGCGCGGTCTGCACGGCGGCTCACGTCACGACTATATTCTCTTTTTGTATTATAATCATCACGTCCGGTACTTCCTGAAACCGAACCGTTTCTCCGCTTGTTATCCATCAAACCCACCTATCCGGTATTATGTCCAGACACGCTTTATCTTTGCACCGCAAAAAGCAAGCTGCCTTTCAATATTCTCATATCCTCTGTCAATAAACTCCGTACCTGAAACAGTTGTGATCCCATCAGCAGCCAGCGCCGCAACTACAAGCGAAGCACCGCCTCGCAGCTCATACGCTTCAACATTGGCGCCGTACAAACCTTTGACGCCTCTTACGACTGCGCTTCTGCCCTCAACCTTAATATCTGCTCCCATTCTTATAAGCTCATCAACATGCCTGAATCTGTTTTCAAATATATTTTCCACAAAAACGCTTGTTCCGTCAGCAACGGCTGCAAGCGCCATAAACGGTGACTGAATATCCGTAGGAAAGCCCGGATAAGGCATTGTTTTTATAATCCGGACGCTATGTATCTTTTTTTCGCTTTTTAAATATATGCAGCCCTTATCGGCACGTATTTTTGCACCCATTTCGCTGAGTGCTGACAATCCCGCCTGCATATGATGAGGCTCTGCACCTCTCAGAACAATTTCACCGCCCGTGATCATCGCTGCAATCAGATACGTCTGTGCGACAATTCTGTCCGGCATTATTCTGTATTCGGCTCCGTGCAGCTTATCTACACCTTCAATCGTTATGCAGCTTGAACCCGCCCCTCTGACTCCGGCACCCATTTTGTTAAGAAAAATTGCCAAATCAATAATTTCGGGTTCTCTTGCAGCATTCGTGATCACTGTAGTGCCATCGGCCGTTACAGCGGCAAGCATAATATTCTCAGTCGCACCCACACTGGGAAAATCAAGATGAATGCAGCTTCCCTTCAGCTTTTTGCACGAGCATCTTAAATAACCGTGCTCTTCTATTATTTCCGCTCCCATCTGACGAAGCGCCTTAAGATGCAAATCTATAGGTCTGAGCCCTATAGGACATCCACCCGGCATTCCCACCTCAGCCTTACCGCATCTGGCAAGGATTGCTCCCAGGAAGATGATTGAAGATCGCATTTCACGCATAAGTCGTTCATCAATTCGGCACGAATTTATGCCCACGGTATCAACACACAATGTAGAAGCCTCTCTTTTAATCATACATCCGAGCTTCTCAAGCACTACGCCTGTTTTTTCAACATCACGCAGCCACGGACAATTATGTATAATACATTCATCTGCTGAAAGAACAGTTGCCGCAAGTATCGGGAGCACGGCATTTTTTGCCCCTTGCACGGTTATTTCACCCTTTAAAGGCACCCCGCCCTCTATAACAAGCTTATTCATAATAACACCTCACACACTCAGGCAGATAATAACCGCCCTATATTGTCTGAGGTATAATATGCTCAAAAACAGAATTGCGTTACTTAATATGCATCTCCAATTATACTAAGTATATCATATTATATGATGAAATTAAAGTGAATATCACAAATTTAATCCAATTGTAACACAATTGAAACACTGCACAAACAAGGTGCTTCAAATATGAATTGACAAACAACAAGGGCTGTGTTATAATTAAAAGCACGATAATCAAAGAGGGTGATTTTTAATGAAGAAAAATGCGGCAGTTATTCCGGCACTGATTCTTTTGCTGGCATCAGTGCCCGCTGATGCGGCTTACTCACAATATGATATACAAACCGCTGTTGAAAAAGCATTCGAATGGCATGAGCAGAATGCGTCACCGCGTAATTCGGCCGGCTCTCTGGCCTCTGATTTTTATATTATGTCATTGGCAAGAATGGGAAAAAGCTATGATTTCGGTGCATACTCCCGGCTTACAGAAAAGCTCAATCCGACCACGCAGCAGGACGGACAGCGTCTTATTATGACATCCTCCGCATGCGGCGAAAGACTCAGCGGAGCATTTGTCGGCTGGTATACATATCAGCAGGACAACACCTCCGCATCTGAACTGGCATCCACGATTATAACGCTTGACAGCGGCCAATACACAATCCCTGAAAATGAGGGAGACATAAATAAGCTTGCCGGAACGCTTCTTACAACACAGCAGTCAAACGGCAGCTTCGGCAACGACATCATCACAACCGCAAAATCAATAATTGCTCTGTCTACGAGGGCAAACACGGAATATCATATTTCCGGCACTCATGATAATGAGATGTATAAATACAATACCGCATCCGCAATTGAAAATGCTGTTTCTTATCTCTCATCCTGCCAGCAGCCTGACGGCGGATTTGTAACAGTATCCAATACGGCATATGTTATAGCGGCGCTTGACAGTATAGGAACGGATTCGGACGGTGCCGCAGCCTTTGTAAAAAACGGAGCGACGCCTGTCAGCTTTCTTGTTTCACAGCAGAGCAGTGACGGCAGCATAGCCTCATCCCCTGACGATACGGCGATGATGGAGATGGCATATGTAAGCCGCCTGAGAGCTATGCAGGGCAAAGCCCCTTTTTTCAGCTTTACAAGCGGTGATTCGGTTTCCGCCGCTTCACCAGCCTCCTCCGAAAACCATTCCGGCGAAAGCGTAATATCTCCCGGTGCCGAATCAGCGCCGACCGCAGGCTCGGGAGCTTCATCTGACAGCACTTCAACGCCGGGAACAAAGGAAATTATATCCATAGCTCCGTCTCCCACACGCGTGCCTGAGCATTCTGCCGTAAGCGAGGAGGAATACGGACCGTTTCAGTTTGTCGGTCCGATTCAGCAGACGGACAAGCCGGATAAAAATACTGCCGTTAAAAAATCAGAAGAAGAAGGTGAAACACCCGCTTCGGGCAGCACCGCAGCTATTATCGCAGCCGCGGTAACAGCAGTGCTTGCGCTTTCGGGATTTGTAATTCTGACTGTTATAAGCAAAAATCCTGCGATGAGGAAAAAGCTTGAGGACGTTCTTACTGCGGCAAAGAAAAAGACCGCTTTGTTAAAGGACAAAAACGGCGGAGCAGAGCCGCAGCCGGAAGATGATACCATCCTCAATGACGCCTTTACGCCTCATGAGGTTGTTCCGACAGATGAGCTGTATGACCCTGACTTCATAAAAAAGCTGATTCCCGTTGATGAAATAGATATGTCTATTGATGCGCTCATCCCGGCAGAGGATGAACCTCAATCGAAAATCTCAGACGATGATTTGTCAAATGATTAAATTACATAATAACGGACATCTGATATTTTTCGGATGTCCGTTATTTACAGTTATATAAAAAGGTGTATCATGCGCAGGAAAATCGTCAAAAAAAGCACTTGACTATTCGACAAAAAAATACTATAATATATATTAGATAGGTTTGTTTGCGTACGCGAATATTTTAATGTGCGCACGCATAACTTGTATAAAAAGCAATGCCTGCAAATACGTGCAGACTTACATATACAGGAGGATTACACATATATGAGTAAGCTTCATATGGGAATTGACGTAGGCTCGACAACAGTTAAGGTAGTCGTGCTTAACGAGAATAATAAAATACTGTATTCGGAATATAGAAGACACTATTCGGATATAAAAAGCACGGTTCTCGGACTTTTTGACGAGGTAAAGGGAACCGTAGGCGCTCAGAGTTTTACCGTGGTCATCACAGGCTCCGGCGGTCTTTTGCTGTCTAAGATGCTCGGTCTGCAGTTTGTGCAGGAGGTTATCGCAAATAAGACCGCAATTGAAGCTTTCCTCCCCGGCACTGACGTTGTAATAGAGCTGGGCGGTGAGGACGCTAAAATTCTTTACCTTTCCGGAGGACTGGAGCAGAGAATGAACGGCACCTGCGCCGGAGGTACAGGCTCGTTTATCGACCAGATGAGCATCCTGCTCAAAACGGATGCCGACGGTCTTAATGAGCTTGCCGAAAAGCACACGACAATTTATCCTATTGCCGCACGCTGCGGCGTTTTCGCAAAGTCCGACGTTCAGCCGCTGCTAAATGAGGGAGCGGCACGCGAGGACGTTGCCGCCTCAATTTTACAGGCAGTCGTTACCCAGACAATATCCGGTCTTGCTCAGGGCAGACCGATAAAGGGAAATATAGTGTTTCTCGGCGGTCCGCTCCACTTTCTGCCGCAGCTTCGCAGGCAGTTTGAGGAAACGCTGCGCGACAATGCCGATTCATTCAAAATCCCTGACAATGCTCAGATTTTTGTCGCTTTAGGCGCGGCTATGATGTATGAAGGCTCAGATGAGAGAACTCTTGATGAGCTTAAAGAGAAGCTTATACATTCAAAGGGCGTTGATGCGGAAATCACTCGTATGCCTAAGCTTTTTGAAACAGCTGCCGATAAAAAGGAATTTGAAGAGCGCCATGCAATGGACAAGGCTGTGAGGGGCGATATTACAAAGACAAAGGGACCTGTATTCCTAGGGCTTGACGTGGGCTCCACCACAATTAAATGCGCCGTTATAAATGAGCGGGATGAAATTATATATGACTACTACGGCAAAAACGAAGGCAGTCCCATAACCTGCGGTCTTAAAATAATGCGCGAGCTTTATTCCAGGCTTCCGAAGGATGCATACATAGCAAACGGCTGTACAACCGGCTACGGCGAGCTGCTGTTAAAGACGGCGTTCAGAATTGACGAGGGCGAAATTGAGACAATTGCCCATTATAAAGCAGCAAACCACTTCTCCCCCGGCGTCGATTTCATCATTGATATAGGCGGTCAGGACATGAAGTGCATGAAGATAAAGGACGGGGTCATAGATTCAATCATGCTTAACGAGGCATGCTCCTCCGGCTGCGGCTCTTTTATCCAGACCTTTGCGGAGGGACTCGGCATGGATTCAATAAGCTTTTCACAGGAGGCTCTTACCGCCGATAATCCCGTTGATCTGGGCACGCGCTGCACAGTATTTATGAATTCGCGCGTTAAGCAGGCGCAGAAAGAGGGCGCAACCGTAGGCGATATAAGCGCGGGTCTTTCCTACTCTGTTGTACGAAACGCTCTTTATAAGGTTATAAAGCTCCGCGACACATCGCTTATGGGTGAAAAGATAGTCGTTCAGGGAGGAACCTTCAATAACAATGCAATTCTCCGCTGCTTTGAGTTGCTTATAGGTAAAAATGTTACAAGACCCGATATAGCCGGAATCATGGGTGCGTTCGGTTCGGCGCTTATTGCCAAGGAACGCTGGCACGGCGGAGAATGTGACATTATAACAGCGGATGAAATCGATTCCTTCAGCTTTAATACAAAGTTGACTCGCTGTCAGAAATGCAATAACCACTGCCAGCTCACCATCACCGATTTCGGTGACGGCGGTCAGTTTATATCCGGCAACCGCTGTGAGCGCGGCGCGGGTCAGGAAAAGAAAAACACGGATATTCCGAATCTTTACGACTATAAATATAAGAGAGCATTCCAATACAAATCCTTAAAGAGCGAGGACGCCCCGCGAGGCACCATCGCCGTACCGAGAGTGCTTAATATGTACGAAAACTATCCGTTGTGGCACACCTTCTTTACCGAGCTTGGCTTTTCGGTTAAGATTTCGGGCAGAAGCACGCATAAGCTCTATGAAAAGGGCATAGACAGCATCCCATCAGAGAGCGCATGCTATCCGGCAAAGATAGTTCACGGTCATATTCAGGATCTTATCGACAAGGGCTATAAAACCATATTCTATCCGTGTATACCATATGAACAGATAGAATACAGTGATGCCGGAAACCATTTTAACTGTCCTATGGTAACGTCATACCCGGAGGTTATCTATAATAACATGGATGCGCTGCGCGCACCGGACATCACCTTCCTGTATCCGTTCATCAACCTTGCAGACAAGCCGTCCTTCAAGCGTCAGATGACAAAGGCTTTAAAGGATAAATATAATATTTCGTATAAGGAAATTGACGCTGCGGCAGAAAAAGCATTTAACGAGCTGCGGCAATACAAAAACGATATAAGGGCAAAGGGCGAGGAAACAATAAAGTGGCTTGATGAGCATGATAAGCGCGGCATAGTGCTTGCCGGCAGACCGTACCATATTGATCCGGAGATAAACCACGGTATTCCCGATATGATAAACTCTCTCGGCTTTGCGGTTCTCACAGAGGACAGCATTGCCCACCTAGGTAATCTTAAGCGCGACATCCGTGTTGTTGATCAGTGGGCTTATCATACAAGACTATACGAGTCGGCATCGGAGGTTATCAAAAACAACCGTCTGGAGCTTATCCAGCTCAACTCCTTCGGCTGCGGTCTTGATGCTGTTACAACCGATCAGGTTATGGAGATACTCCAGTCACACGAAAAGATATATACAGCACTGAAAATAGATGAGGTTTCAAACCTGGGCACAGCGCGAATCCGTGTCCGTTCGCTAAAAGCCGCGGTAAAAGAGCGTGCAGACAACGACTTTATGCCGCACAAGGTTGAGGACTACACGATTAACCGTGTAAAATTCACCGAGAAGGAACGTAAAAACCACACAATTATATTTCCGCAGATGTCCCCTGCCCACTTCGGTCTGTTCGAGGCAGTGTTCAGAATGTGCGGATATAACGCTATGGTGCTTGAACACGCTACGGCGCAGGACGTTGAGGCAGGACTTAAATCTGTTAATAACGATGCCTGCTATCCGTCTATCATGGTAACGGGTCAGCTTGTAAATGCGTTTATAAGCGGAAAATGCGATCCGGATAAGACATCAATTATGATTACGCAGACCGGAGGCGGCTGCCGCGCAACAAACTACATAGCGTTTTTAAGAAAGGCTCTAAAGGAGGCGGGCTACCCGCAGGTTCCTGTCGTTTCGCTTAACGTGTCCGGACTTGAGGGCAATCCCGGCTTTAAAATCACTCCGAAAATGGTTGACGGTCTGCTAAAGGCATGCACATGGGGCGATCTGCTCCTCGCCTGCTCGCAGAGAATAAGACCGTATGAAATCAACGAGGGTGAAACGAACGCCGTTTATGACAAATGGCAGAAGCGCCTGTATAACGACATCCTCAATTGGAATACAAGGAGGCTTAAGCTGAAAAAGGTGATCGATGAAATTATAGACGATTTCGACGCGATACCGATTGACGAAACAATTAAGAAGCCTAAGGTGGGAGTTGTGGGCGAAATTCTCGTTAAGTTCCAGCCGGACGCAAACAATGACGTTGTGGGCGTTATTGAAGCGGAGGGCGGAGAGGCGGTTATGCCCGGACTTGCCGACTTCTTGCTTTATTGCTTGTATAATAATAATTTCAAGCGTGACAATCTCGGTATGAAGGCATCAACGGCAAGACTTTGCAACCTCGCAATATGGGGCATTGAAAGCTTCAGAAAGCACGCCGAAAAGCGTATGAAGGCAAATCCGAAGTTTGCATCACGCGCACCGGGACATATCGCAGAAATTGCGGAGGGCGCAAAAAGCGTACTTCAGCTCGGACACTGCACCGGCGAGGGATGGTTCCTCACGGGTGAAATGATTGAGCTTATAAACTCAGGTGTTCCTAACATTGTATGCGTTCAGCCGTTTGCCTGTCTGCCAAACCATGTTACCGGCAAGGGCATGATAAAGGAGCTGCGCCGCCAGTATCCGCAGTCAAATATTGTCGCGATAGACTATGACCCCGGAGCTTCGGAGGTAAATCAGCTCAACCGTATAAAGCTTATGATGGCTGTAGCGTTTGAGAACATCCGCAATGAGGAGGAATACGACAGGCTCCATGTCAATAAATACCACGAAAAACTGAAATCAACCGAAAAGGTTAAGGTTGGAGTTTAAATTTTATAAAGCCCCTATCCGCAGAATTTTCCGCGGATGGGGGCTTTCATTTTTTATCATGAACTATTCACTATACTTTTGTATATACTGTTTTATGGAAAAATTCAGGAATGGAAATTTAATATCATGACTCTACAGGGATTAGTAGGTACAGCACCATAAAAATTGTTTGAAATTTTTTTCTGAAAACGCTTGACAAAGTGTACTAACTGTATTATAATAGTTAATACAGTTAGTACAGAAAGGAGGATACGGGAATGATACAGCTTGACCTGTCGGATCACAGACCGCTATATGAGCAGATTAAGGAAAAAATCAAGGAGCTTATCATAACCGGCGCGATTGACGAGAACGAAAAAATACCCTCGGTACGGGAGCTGGCGCAGCAGCTTACGATCAATCCAAACACCATACAGCGCGCGTATAAGGATCTGGAAACGGAGGGATATATATATTCCGTCCGTGCCAAGGGCAGCTTTGCCGCCCCTGTATCTCATATTCGCAAAAAGGCGGAAACGGATGAGCTTGAGGCAGACTTTGAAGCCTCTGTAAGACAGGCGCGGTTTCTGGGAATTGCAAAGGACGAACTGATCAGAACAATCGAGAGGATTTATAATGAAGGAGATGATATTTAAATGATTAAGGTAAATGACGTTGTTAAACGCTTCGGTGACTTTACCGCACTTGACGGCGTTAATATAAGTGTGGACAAGGGCTCAGTCTACGGGCTTGTGGGTCCCAACGGCGCGGGAAAAACAACGATTATAAAAAATCTTACCGGAGTGTACCGCCCTGACAGCGGTGTAATCAGAATTGACGGACAAGAGGTATATGAGAACACGGCAATCAAAAGCCGCATGATATTTGTAAGCGATGACCTCTATTTCTTTCCCGGCTATTCCGTTAAGGATACGGCAGCATACTACCGCGGAATATATCCCAATTGGAGCGATGAGCGGTTTTATGCCATGGCAGATATTTTTAAAATTGATATAAAGCGCGGCGTGCGCCGTCTTTCAAAGGGAATGCAGAAGCAGGTCGCGTTCTGGCTGGGACTTTCGGCAAATCCCGATATTATGATTCTTGATGAGCCGGTGGACGGGCTTGATCCGGTTATGAGAAGAAATGTGTGGAATCTGATGCTTTCAGACGTTGCGGAGCGCGGAATGACCGTGCTTGTATCCTCGCATAATCTCAGGGAGCTTGAGGACGTATGCGATCATGTAGGAATAATGAACAAGGGCAGGATTGCGATAGAAAAGGCGCTTGATGAGTTCAAGGGCAATATCCACAAGGTTCAGACCGCATTCAAAGGAGGACTGCCGGAGGAGCTGAAAAACACACTTGACATCTTAAAGCATGAAAAATCCGGCAGCGTGGATATGCTTATTCTGCGCGGAGGTTACGGGGAAATCGAATCACAAATAAAGGCATATTCGCCGCTTATTCTTGATGTTGTTCCGCTTTCTTTGGAGGAGATATTTATTTATGAGCTGGGAGGTATGGGCTATGAGCTTGAAATCATTGGTTAATAAAAGTGTGATAAAATCCGATCTGCGCCGCTACTGGTATCTGGGCGCGATGTTTACGGTTCTGCTGCTTCTTACGGCAGTCATGCCGGCATATGATGCGGTCCACAGTTTTTCGTATGAAATGAGCACTGACAGCTTCGCCGGGATTTTTGCCGGCAGCACGCAGATCTCGGCACTTGCTGTAATTGCCTGCGGCATTATAACCCCGGCAATGATATTTTCATATCTGCATCACAGGAGCGCCGTGCATACTCTTCACAGCCTGCCGCTGCGCCGTGAGACTCTTTATTTCTCTCACCTCGTGTCAACAGGCATACTCATGACCGCACCTGTCATAATAAATATGCTTATAATGCTTACAATCAAGGGTATCCATCCGGCGGACGCATTTTTGTGGACGGCGCTTACGCTTGTATATGTGTTTGTTATAACCGGCTTCGGAGCCGCGGCGGCTATGCTTACAGCAAACGTATTCGCTTCAATCGTGCTGCCGTATATGGTTATGCTTCTGCCGCTGTTTATAGAGGCAATCACGGATCTGCTGTGCAGCCGCTACCTTTACGGATATGTAAATAACAGCTCTATGTCGGTTTCATCACATATATATGCCGACTTTAATCAGCTTCTTGACGGTATGCTGCTTGTATACATAGCTCTCGGAATACTGTTCTTCTTCCTAGGACTTGCCGCGTACAGAAAGCGCGCGCTTGAAAACAACGGTCAGCTTACTGCATTCAGCTTTCTTGAGCCTGTATTTCTCTACGGAGTGGCGGTATGCGCGGGATTTCTCGGCTATGTTTATATATCCTCCTTCCTCGAAAATGACGGCTCCTTCTGGCTTGCCGTTCCGTTCGGAATTGCAGGAATCATAGCCGCAAGAATGATTATAGAACGCACCTTTAAGCCCGGCAAAATAATTAAGCCCTCCGTTATATATCTTGCCGTGATGTGCATTATATACGCATTCATAGGGCTTGATATAACAGGATATGAAAAGCGTGTTCCCGATGCCGCCGATGTTGCATCCGCAAGTATAATTAACTATGACGGCTCTGAAAGCTATTACCCAACTATGGGAGATCCGAATTACTCCTCTGTCAGGCTTGCGCCGGAGGCTGTGCATGATCCGAGCCTGTATAATGATGAGGATATTAAAAAGGTTATCGCCCTCCACCGCGGAATTATTGCCGAAATGGATGATAAGCAGGAAAACAGGTTTCTCCGTTTTATTCCGGTGAGATACACACTCAAAAACGGCAGCACCTTAGAGCGACACTATTACATTTATCACATGAGTGATGAGCTGGACGCACTGTACGGTGAGGTTATGGACACCGTTCCCGTTAAAGCCGACCGCTTCCCCATTCTTTCGGATTCGGCAAAGGAATACACCTCCGTTCAGGTTTCTACCTGCGGTACAAACAGCAGCAATCTTACAAATGAGCAAATGAACGAGCTTATTGCCGTGCTTAAGGAGGACATCACGTCAGCCTCCTACGGTGAATATGACAACGACACACTCACATCAATCAACTTCAACTTGATAATGCCGTCAACAGACGAAGCCGGCAGCCCGATAACAGATAAAAACAACTGGGCGTCAACCTCTGTTACATATGCCGTTCATCCCGCTTATAAAAAGACTATATCGCTGCTTGAAGCATGGGGTATGTATGATGTGATGCCGGAGGCTGACGATATTCAGTCGGCCGAGTACCGGGATTATGACGAAAATACCGGAGATGACATTAGACACATAACCGATAAGGCAGAAATCCAAAGGATACTTGATTATCTACGCGATAACCGTGATTATCCCGACCGCAGCTATAAGGGAATTTCACTCTTCTACACCAACGGCACATCATGGACCATAAATGTGCAGGATTTTCCAAGCTGATTTACGAGCTTTCATCAAAAAATGTTACAGTGCAATCCGTACTGTAACATTTTTTGATTTATTTACTGCTCCAAAGCACTGCCTGTGCATTATTGCTTATTCTTTCGTATCCGCTTTCAAACCGCACCCATCTGCCGCTGCAGAAATAGTACTTTACATCATTTGTGTAGCTGCCGCTCACGGAAAGAACGCCGTTATCATTGACAAGCACGCTGTCCTCCTCCGTGTCATACACAGCAAGCTCTATCCTTCCGTTACGGTAGCCCTCACGGTATACGGTACAGTATTTTCCGCCTGATGGCATTTCGGGAAGACTTAAATGTCCGTTATCGACTATTGCGTTAAAGACTCTCAGAAGTGTCACAACCGACTGCTCACCCGTATATGTGCCCTTCGGATCGAAATGCGTGTCGTCTACTCCGTTCATTATTCTGTAACGGCTCATAACGCCTACAGCCTCCCCCGCCCAGCTCTGAATGTCTGCGGCGTCGCTGTATTCCACCTCTTCCGTGTCGTTTAAGGAGTATAAATCAAGCAGCCTTGCAAGTATTGCCGCCGCTTCCTCACGGGTTATTGTGTTTTGCGGGCGGAAGGTTCCGTTCTCATAGCCGTTTACAACACCGAGTGCGGCAAGCTGTTCAGCGGCAATTTTATCCTCATGAATCCAGCTTGAGTCTGAAAATTCAATATCCGTTTTTTCAGGAAGCACTTCGGCTCCGATGTATTTCAGCACTCTTACCGCTAAATTGCAGAATGCTCCTCTGCTTATCGCACTTTTGTATGGCTGAGCTGTTCCGAGCGTCATGCAGCTCATATTTTCCGTTAAAAACCCATATTCGGCTGCGGTTTTTATATCCTCTGCCGCCCAATCCGAGCAAAGCTCCTTTACAGGCGCATTCTCACTGAAGATATAAAGATAATTCATTATATTTTTCACAAATTCCCGATCGTTCTCATCTGCTATGCCGTAATATCCGCCGTCAAGAGAAATATAATCACGATTCCACCCCATAATGTCAATACCGTCTATTGCAGGATACGGACGTACTCTCCGCACTCCTCCTGCGGGCATAAGTCTATTGAGCCTTATGTCCTTGACCGCATTATACAGCAGCTCATATTCCCTGTCTGTGAGACTTTTAGTTTTATCAAAGCTTATGGTATGAATTTTCTTTTCAGTTCTGTCAAGAGCATCGCCCAGAGTGTATTCCGGCTCATATTCCGGCAGCTTTTCCTCTCCTGATATTACCCAATCCGTGCCGTTTTCCGACTCCCACAGTGCGGAAAGCGTTCTTACATACAGCTTATCATTCTTAAAGCTCATGCCGCTAGGAAAGCTATCGAAGGTATGATGTCCCGTCACATTAAAATCCTCATCGAGAATATACACGTTACTGCACAGCCGCCATGCCGCAGAATAATAATTCGGCGAGCCGTCCCATTCGCACCAGCGCACGGCATAAAAGCCGCCGCAGCTTATTACCTCACAACAATCAAGAGTACCGTCAAATGCGGCAAGCGTTTTTGGGGGAAGGCTGTCGCGGTATTCGGAGAGATATTTTCCGTTTATCGGCTTTACATACACCCGTTCGGGGACGTTTTCAATGAGCGCCTCCTCATCAATTTCCTCAGCGCTGTCCCGTATGATAAACGCATTTTTCATTCCTCCGTTATAATTTACGGGAAGTATCATATTTACGGAAAACTCGGTTGTCTGCCCTGCCGGAAGCTTCACAACCGACATAACCTCCCTTACAAGATTATCATGTCCCTTTTTGATAAGTCCGAAACCGGGTTCCCTGTCCTTTTCATCTGTATAGACAATTATCCTTGAGCCTGTTGTCGGAGCATATGTAAAATATCGGTCGTTACGTCCATTATTTGTAATTTTCAGCTTGTAGGTATATGTCACACCGTAGTTTCCCAGATTTACCGCATAGCCGCTTGCGGCATTTCCCGCAGTAATCTCATAATTCGGAGAATATGTGTCCCTGCCTCCGGCACCCGGTTGATTTTCATAGGCATGCGTATCTGTATGGTGAGTGTCAAAATACCATATATCGGTTTTGTCCTCTTCTGCCGCCTTGCTCCCGTAATAGGTCAGCTTGCTTTTATCCTTATACTCAAACGCAAGCATTCCACTTTCATCTGCAGCAGACTTTGCCCACGGATCGTCAAGCGGGCTTATGTTTGTATACCATTCGTTCAGCGCAATTCCGTCCGGAGCATACTGATTATACGATATAACCGGCAGATATGCTCCGTCCTTGTCCGTATCATCTATTTCATATTCCAGCTCTGCCTCTGCCTGCGGAAGCGTATCGGCAATTCCCTTTATTGTTCTGTCATATCTTACAATTCCGTTTTCGGCATCTTTTCGGAAGTCTGAGCGGTCGCCCGGCTTGTCACCCGACTTAAACGCACATACGTTTACATTCATCGTACCGGACTTAATTTCAAGCACCGCCTGATAGTGAACAGGCTCTCTGTAATGCACAACCGAATAGTTCGGAGTGAATTCGCTGAGCC
This sequence comes from Clostridiales bacterium, assembly GCA_029219585.1. Classification (GTDB taxonomy): domain Bacteria; phylum Bacillota; class Clostridia; order UBA1381; family UBA1381; genus Ornithomonoglobus. The sequence continues at coordinate 10,858 of JAQXTR010000039.1, read as the reverse complement.
ATCTCGTTTCGGATGCAGTGACCGTATGAATCTCTGAATGCTTATTATACACATATACCGCCGAACCATCCGCCTCGGCAAGCGTTCTCTGCATGGCCTGCGCGCAGCAGTTAAACATTCCCCAATCTGCCATACCGGTCTTTTTTACACCGTTTTCATACCACGCAAGGGGCTTTATCGTTTCGAAACCGACGCGGCTTATTGTATAGCTGCAAACGCCGGAGACCGGAGTAAGCTCCACGTCAAGCTCCATATCCCTCGATACCTTATCGGTATTGTTCTCCATACCAATAAAATTATAATGCGAAAGATACAGATAGTAGGTTCCCGGTCCGAGATTATCGTTATTCATAATATATCTGGGCTTGTCACTGTTTACAAGAGTAGCACTGTCCACCGCCTCGGGGTTGTTGCAGTATATGTATTTTCCCCCGCCCGCCGGCTTAAATTCCAGTTTTTGCGGCTCAACGGCCTGCACTCTTATACAGCATAAAGCAGCCGCGGCAATAACCGCGGCGGTTAATTTCATTTTCATTTATCGTCTTCCTTATTCCATAACATGAGTTTCAAACACCGGGTCATCTCTCCAGAGAACAATGCCGCCCTGCTCCCGCGTCTTTTTCACGTCTATAAGCCGCTGATTGCTGCTGCCACGGAAGCGGAGCGTTATGTCGCGCTTATCCTTTTCAAACTCACCGTCAACAAGCACGTCAACGTATGAAAGAATTTTTTCGGCAAGTTCGGTACCGGCGCGGCTGTTTTCCTTTCCCGTGAGCTGCTCGTAGGTATAGCCGCTGTAGCACCATATTGTTTTTTGGGGATATGCCTTCTTAAAGCTCTCCGCGATTCCCAGAACTGCCGTCTGATTTTCAGGCTCCATAGGCTCTCCGCCCAGCAGCGTAAGCCCGGCGATATAATACGGCTCACAGCTTTTTATAACTTCATCGCAGGTATTTGCGTCAAAGCTTCTGCCGTATCTGAAATCCCATGCCACCTTGTTAAAGCATCCCTCGCAGCAATGGGTGCAGCCTGAAACAAACAGGCTTGTGCGTACACCCGGACCGTTTGCAATATCGAAATATTTAATTTCAGCGTAATTCATAGATGCATTACCCTGTCTCTGATCTCCTGGGTTCTGCCCTGATTCCAGAACTGAGTTCCGATATAGCCGCAGGTGCGTCTTGCGACATTGAGTCTGTCCTGATCACGGTTGTGACATCTCGGGCACTCCCAAAGCAGCTTGTGATCCTCCTCAATTATCTGCATCTCGCCGTCATAGCCGCAGCACTGGCAGTAATCGCTCTTTGTATTAAGCTCCGCATACATGATATTATCATATATAAACTGCAGCACACTTATTACCGCCTCCAGATTATCCTGCATATCCGGCACCTCGACATAGCTTATCGCTCCGCCCTTTGAAAGCGACTGGAACTGCGACTCAAATTTCAGCTTTGAAAACGCGTCTATTTCCTCGCAGACATTTACATGGTATGAGTTTGTAATATACCCCTTGTCCGTTATTCCCTCTATTATTCCGAAGCGTCTTTGCAGACATTTTGCAAATTTGTAGGTCGTGCTCTCAATCGGAGAGCCGTATATGCTGAAGGATACGTTTGTAGCCTTTGTCCATTCGTCGCATTTATCATTCATATGCTGCATAATCCACTTTGCAAAATCCACCGCCTCAGGGTCGGTATGCGATTTACCTGTCATGTATTTTACGCATTCAAATAAGCCTGCATAGCCCAGTGAAATTGTCGAATAACCGCCGTAAAGCAGCTTATCTATAGGCTCACCCTTCTTAAGTCTTGCAAGCGCTCCGTACTGCCAGAGGATCGGCGCTGCGTCGGAGAGAGTTCCCTTAAGCCTTTCATGACGGCACATAAGAGCCTTATAGCACAGCTCCAGACGCTCGTCAAATATCCTTCTGAATTTATCCGTATCCCCGCCGCTTGAAAGCGCAACATCTACGAGGTTTATCGTTACAACGCCCTGATTAAAGCGGCCGTAGAACTTATAATTGCCGTTCTCATCCTTCCACGGTGAAAGACAGCTTCTGCAGCCCATAACCGGGAAGCAGTTCCCCTCCTTGAGCTTCTTCATCTGCTTTTCGGAGATATAGTCCGGCACAAGGCGTTTTGCGCTGCACTTTGCGGCAAGCTTTGTGAGATAGAAATACGGTGTCCCCTCTCTTATATTGTCCTCCTCAAGAACATATATAAGCTTCGGAAACGCAGGCGTAACCCATACTCCTGCTTCGTTTTTTACACCCTTATGCCGCTGACGGAGCATCTCCTCAATTATAAGCGCCAGATCTTTCTTCTCCCGTTCGCTGCGGGCCTCGTTGAGATACATAAAAATTGTCAGAAACGGTGCCTGACCGTTCGTGGTCATAAGCGTTATAACCTGATACTGGATAGTCTGCACTCCGCGCTCAATCTCCTTGTGCAGTCTTTTTTCCACAATAAGATCAAGGTCTTCATCTGAAATTTTAACGTCAAATTCCTTTGATTCCTCAGACAGCTCACGCTTTATCTTCTCCCGCGATACCTGCACAAACGGCGCAAGATGCGTAAGACTTATACTCTGACCGCCGTACTGGTTTGAGGCTACCTGCGCTATTATCTGAGTGGCGATATTGCACGCAGTTGAAAAGCTGTGCGGACGCTCAATAAGTGTCTCGCTTATAACGGTTCCGTTCTGAAGCATATCGTCGAGATTCACAAGGTCGCAGTTATGCATATGCTGGGCATAGTAATCCGAGTCATGAAAGTGTATTATACCCTCATTATCCGCATCCACAATCTCCTTCGGCAGCAGCAGACGGCGCGTCAGGTCGCGGCTCACCTCGCCCGCGATATAGTCACGCTGCACACTGTTTACAACCGGGTCCTTGTTGGAGTTCTCCTGCATAACCTCCTCGTTGTTGCATTCGATAAGAGATAACACTCTGTCATCTGTTGTATTTGATTTTCTTATAAGCGATCTTGTATAACGGTACTTTACATAATTTCTCGCGACGTCAAACGCACCGTAGGACATTATCTGATTTTCTACCATATCCTGTATTTCTTCAACCGACACGGATCGGTTCATCTTGTCGCATTTAAAATTAATAAATTCCGCAGCCTCCTGTATCTGAGCCTTTGTAAGCTCCTTATCCGATGTGGCATCACTTGCCTTCTGCATTGCTGCGATTATCTTTTCGACGTCGAATTCAACCTCCGAGCCGTTTCGCTTTATTACCTTCATCTTGTTAACCATAACCTCTCATAAATACTATATCTTGTGTTTTGCTGTATGTATTGTATTATACCCCACTAAATAGAGATTGTCAAGCATTCCGAAGCTTTTTCTTCTTTACAATCATATTACAAATATTACACACAGTAAAATATTAAAATCGGTATTGTAAAAAGAATTTTTTTGTGTTATAATTAGCTATGTATATATAATAATAACAGGAGATATAAAATATGTCAGACAGCAGACAGAGTAAAATACGTAATTTTTGCATAATAGCGCACATTGACCACGGCAAATCCACTCTTGCCGACCGCCTTCTTGAGCTTACGGGCGAGGTGCAGACGCGGGATATGCAGGATCAGATTCTTGACGATATGGATCTTGAGCGTGAGCGCGGTATAACGATTAAGGCGCATGCGGTTACGCTCAAATATACGCGTGAGGACGGTGAGGAATATATTCTGAACCTTATAGACACACCGGGACACGTTGACTTTAACTATGAGGTTTCACGCTCTCTTGCAGCATGCGAGGGCGCTATACTTATCGTGGACGCGTCACAGGGCATTGAGGCGCAGACGCTTGCCAATACCTATCTGGCTATTGATCATGATCTGGAGGTCGTTCCGGTAATAAACAAGATTGATCTTCCGTCAGCCAATCCGGAGGCTGCGATTGAGGAAATAGAAAATATCATAGGGATTCCGGCGGAGGACGCTCCGAGGGTAAGTGCGAAAACAGGACAGAACGTTGAGGCGGTGCTTGAGGAAATTGTCGAAAAAATCCCCGCTCCCTCAGGCAATGCAGACGCTCCCCTGCGTGCTCTGATATTTGACTCATATTATGACAGCTACCGCGGCGTTATAGTTTACGTCCGCATAAAGGAGGGCGCGATAAAAGCCGGACAACGCATAAGAATGATGGCTACAGGCGCCGAATTTGACGTAGTAGAGGTAGGAAGAATGCACCCTTCGGGGCTTGTTCCGACGGATGAGCTTAAAGCCGGAGATGTCGGCTATATCGCAGCAAGCATTAAAAATATTCAGGATACAAGAGTCGGCGACACGGTTACAACTACCGCTAACCCTGCCAAGGAAGCGCTTCCGGGCTATAAAAAGGTTAATTCAATGGTGTTCTGCGGAATTTATCCCGCAGACGGCGCTCAGTATGAGGATTTAAAGGAGGCGCTTATGAAGCTTCAGCTAAACGATGCGTCGCTTATGTTTGAGCCTGAAACCTCCGCCGCCCTCGGCTTCGGCTTCCGCTGCGGTTTTCTGGGGCTGCTGCACCTTGAAATCATTCAGGAAAGACTTGAAAGAGAATATAACCTTGATCTTATAACCACAGCGCCGAGTGTTATATACAAGATATATAAGACCGACGGGACAATGGTATGGTGCGATAACCCGTCAAACCTCCCCAATCCCGCCGAAATAGAGCATATGGAGGAGCCTATGGCAAGGGCATCAATCATGGTTCCCAAGGACTATGTGGGCAATGTTATGGAGCTGTGTCAGGAAAGGCGCGGAATCTATAAGCACATGGAGTATCTTGACGAAACAAGAGCGGAAATCACCTATGAGCTGCCGCTGAATGAAATTATATATGACTTCTTTGACGCGCTCAAATCGAGAACCCGCGGCTATGCGTCCTTTGACTATGAGCTGTGCGGCTATAACACGTCCAAGCTTGTCAAGCTTGATATCCTGCTTAACGGCGAAGCAGTTGACGCGCTCTCATTTATAGTCTTTGCCGACAACGCATATGCAAGGGGCAGAAAAATGTGCGAAAAGCTCAAGGAGGTTATCCCCCGTCAGCTCTTTGAGGTGCCTATCCAGGCGGCAATCGGTACAAAAATCATCGCCCGCGAAACCATAAAGGCGCTGCGCAAGGATGTGCTTGCAAAGTGCTACGGCGGTGATATTTCCCGTAAGAAGAAGCTGCTTGAAAAGCAGAAGGAGGGTAAAAAGCGTATGCGCCAGGTCGGCACGGTCGAGGTTCCGCAGGAGGCGTTTATGTCGGTGCTTAAGCTGGATTAAAAAAGACTCCCCGCAATAATTGCGGGAAGTCTTTCTTTTTGCCTTATTCACAATGCAGAACCATTTTCCCCAGAGCAAGACTTCTCTGGACATCTATAACATGCTGGTTTGTACTTCCCCGCCAGCTCAGCGTTGTGTCCTTTTTCTCCTGCACAAATCGTCCGTCAACCAGAACATCAAGCATTTTTATAACCGGCAGGCTTTTAACGTCATTCCACTTATATCCGGTGTACATCCAAATTGTCTTATCCGGAAACCTTTGCCGTATCTCCTTAACAAGCTCCGTCATTTCGTCACGTCTGCACTTAAGCAGCGGATCGCCGCCGGAAAGGGTTATGCCGGAAATATACGGCTTTTTGAGATAGCCGAAAAGCTCCTCCTTTGCCGCCGCATCAAATTCCAGTCCGCCGTTTATATCCCACGTTACCGGATTCTGACAACCCGGACAGTGATGCTCACAGCCCGCTGTCCACAGCACTGTCCTAAGCCCGTCGCCGTTTAACATATCATCCTTTGTAATATTATGATAACGAATCATCCCTACATGCTTTTCCTTTCAGCAATTTCAGCCATCTTTGCGGCGTTCAGACGTGTGTCACCCTTAACGCGCGAATATGAGAGATAGCCGTTCATACGGTCAATCTTTGTAAGATTTTTTGAGCCGCATACCGGGCATACATCCATTTCAAGCTCCTCATGACCGCAGTCATCGCAGTATGCAAGCGAAAGATTAACACCCTCATAAAGTCCCATATCCATAGCACGGCGCACAAGCGTCTTTATCGCCTCTCTGTTATATGAGATCGGGTACTTGACATACTGTATTTTTCCGCCGTTTGCAAAATTCCAGAATCGGTTTTCGCTGTCCTGCTTTTCAATCGGGGTTATGTCCTCGGAAACATGGCAGTGGAAGCTGTTTGAAACATACTCCCTGTCTGATACGTTTTCAATAACTCCGTACTTTGACCTGAACTGCGTTATCTGAAGTCCGCACAGAGATTCAGCAGGAGTGCCGTATATCGCATAGAGGTGTCCGTCCTCTTTTTTAAACTGATTAATCTTGTCGTTTATGTGCTTAATCACGTCAAGAGCAAAATTGCCGTCCTCAAAAAGGCTCTTTTTGTTATAGAGCTGCTGCAGCTCATTGAATGCGGTTATGCCGAATGACGCAGTTGCCGATTTCAGAAGCGGCTTTATCTTATCATGTATTCCGAGATTTCCGCCGTAGAAGCCGCCCTCGCAGTATGCAAGAGGATTGGTAGAAGCGCGCATCTCGCCCAGATAATCATATGTACGGCAGTGCAGCTGCCTTATAAGCTCCAGATAATAGTCAAGCACCTCATAGAAATCCCTTGACTCCTGCTTTGCCTTGGCCAGAATCATCGGCAGGTGCAGGGATATTGCGCCGATATTGAAGCGTCCGACAAACACAGGGGTGTCGTTCTCGTCCGCCGGCTCTATTCCGCCTCTTTCATACCACGGCGAAAGGAATGCGCGGCAGCCCATGGGAGATACTATCTTCCCGTACTTTTTATACATTGACGGCACATAGCCCTCTCCGGTGAGGCTGAGCCAGTCGGGATACATCGTCTTTGCCGAGCAGTCTATGCCCGCGTCAAAAACATCCTCAAGCTCCCCTCCGGGGCCGTGCAGCTTCTCATCATAGAGGAACACAAGCTTGGGGAAAAGCACAGGCTTTTTATAGCCCGGCTTTCCCTGTCCGTTCATTCTTACTCTGAACATTATCTTTGTGCACATTCTCGCAAAGCGACCCGTTCCCGTTCCGGCGGTCACCGTGATAAACGGATAGTCGCCGCGGCTTGAAGAAACGGAATTGAACTTATACTCCCAGCCCTGGAAGCCCTGCTCAAAGTCGCGCTCTATATCCTGCATTGTAAGCTCCTCGCATTTTTCTTCGTCGATACCAAGCGAGCGGTACTTTTCCTTATACTTTTTATACGACTTCTCCGCATACGGCTCAAGTATCAGCTCCGCTGACGGAACCGTAAAGCCTCCGTACTGCTGCGACGCAGCGCTCAGCACTATATCTCCTATTACGTCAAATGCGGTATCTAAGGTCTTAGGCTCATTATACCAGAGATTACCCATCTCAAATCCGTCCTTTAAAACATTTGCCACGTCAAACAGGCAGCAGTTCATAGTATCACGTCTTGCGCTCATATCGTGAATATAGATATATCCGTCGCGTATCGCCTGAAGCTCCTCGGTTGTAAGGAAAAACTTCTTATACAGCTCTTTGTTGAGCTGATTGAATATAAGACTTCTCTTTGTTGAAACGAGAGCGCTGTCGGTATTTGAATTTTCCTTATCCCCTATGTACATTATCGACTGGCTCTTTTTATACACCTCGTCAAGCATCTGAACAAAGTCCTGCTTGTAGTTTCTGTAGTCGCGGTAACTCTTTGCAACCTTGGGATTCACTCTTTCAAGAGCACCCTCGACAATATTATGCATCTCGGCAATTTCGATTTCTTCCCTGCCCATTTCCTCCGCAGCCTTTGTAACAAACTTACAGATGAAATCCGTTTCCTCCGGCTTGAACTTGACAAGCACGCGGAAGGCTGACTTGTTTACGGCAACAACAACCTTCTCAACGTTGAAATCCTCCTTTGTGCCGTCTTTTTTTACTACCTTCATATTGTTTTCCGTACCCTTTCCAAACCACAACATATTGTGTTTAATCGTCTGATAAGTATTATACTCCACAATATAGAAATTGTCAAGATACTTTAATATTACAATAGTGTTACATCACTGTAACATTTACGCAATGCGTGTTATCCGCTGCAACCCGGAGTGTATATCACAGATGCTTTGCGCTCCTAAGTGCTATTACAACCGCCTGCTCACGCGTCGCATATCCGTAGGACTCGCCGAGAGTAGTATTGTTCTTAGGTGCAAAATGACTGTCGTCAACACCGTTTAAAATGCTCCAGCGTGTCATAAAGTAAACGGATTCCTTTGCGTAGTCCGAAATTTCATCATCATCGGCATACTTTTTAACACCCATGTAATTTAACGGATATTTTCCGTCTGTGGCAAGTGTCCAGTCCGCAAACTCCGACTTCTTGTACGCTCTTGTAAGCATGGTCGCCACCTGCTCGCGGGATATGAGCGTTGACGGCTCAAATCTCGTATCGGTGATTCCGTTTGTAATACCAAGCTTGTAGGCCTTTAATATATCCTCCTTGCATTCATGGGTTGCAATATCAGTAAACGGATTGCTTGCGGCTGATGCTGTTGTCTGCGCCAGCTCCTCATAAAGCTTCACCGCAATTGAGGCAAATTCCGCGCGGTCAACCTTCTTTGTCAAGTCCTTTCCTATAAGGTTTTCGGGAATGAGATTTTTCTCGTATGCTTCTTCAACCTCCTCCTTTGCCCATGAGGAAACCGGAGAACCGAAATCCGTTACCGCATCGGCATCGCTGTCTGCCGTATCATCATTCCAATCGTTCAAATTAATATCGTTCATATCAATAGAACCGTTTTCAGTGGACACCGTCACATCAAATTTATTATCCGAATCGGTTGTGATGTCATAGTTCTCGTTTCCCTTGTTATTTACCGTAACAGTCCTTCCGTCCTCAAGCATACCGGTAATCGTTACGGCGTCATAGCTGTTGCGGCTGTTCATATTCTCCGAAACAAGCTTTATATCGGCATAATTATCAGCCGTCACAGACACTCTGCCGCCGCTTATTGTACAATCTGCGTTATCGTCAGTCTGTACCTGTGTTACCTTATTATTGTTAATCATGGTAAATGCAGCATTTCCTATTGAAGCCTTTCCGAGTGTTTCGTTATTCAGCTTAATTTTACCCGAAAAGCCTGATACGGTTGTATCCGCAGAGCTTGTCATAGACGGATATATGTCTATATCATCAGAGCTGTAGGTAATTTCTTCGTCCTCTATTTCAAGGAGCTTTTCTCCTACGGCATCCGACAAGGATATATTGCTGCCGTTGGCAAACACTGTATTGTCGTTGTCTATTGTATAGCCAGTAAAGCCTGTATGACCTCTGTGCCATGTCGGTTCCTCAAAATACAGCTTGTCCCCTCTTAACAAGCCGGATTTTGCTTCTTTATTACCAACACCGATATCCATTTTCCAATCGCCGGTATTTACATTGACATTTACCCATCTCATATTCCAATATTCATATGAATCGCTAAACATCATGTTCATATTTTCGGAATCATCATAATGAGGATAATTCGGGTCATACAGATAAATTTTATACCATCCGTTGCCGGAATCTTCAACACCTCTTGCACTGTCCGTAACCATGGCATGACCGCCGCCCGTATAGAAAGCGCTTACAATATATGTCTTTTTATCATTCTGTATATTATTAACAACCTGCCTGAAAATTTCATTCTGTTTACCCGATACCGCCGATTCATTTTGAATTTGTTCCAATGAGTATTGTGAAATCTGCGCTCTCTCTATCAAATGGATCGTTTCGCTGTCAGGAGCTGTAATATAACTTCTGCCGCCTGATTGCCTTACTCTTCCGGCTTCATTCACTTCTTCATCATCGTCCCAATCTTCAAAGCCGTAATAAATTGCTGAAGCATATGCCGACATTCCGTAGCAGTTTCCTCCCCAATGCTTCTCAAGAAGATTCTCACTGAATTGTGTCACGGACGCTCCGAACACCTGTGTCCATACATTAAGCGGAAGCGGCTCATATTCCCTTTCTTCATGCTCATGCGATGAATCCGTACACTCTGAATAGCCGAATGAACTTGCAGTGTTTACGAAAGCCCAGCCGTCACGAGTTGTGTCAAAGCCGCGTTCCCGCGGAGTAGGGGTTGGAGTTGGGGTCGGTGTAGGTGTCGGAGGTGGGGTTGGTGTAGGAGTTGGGGTTGGAGTTGGTGTCTCAACCACGGGTGTATAGCTGCCGCTTCCCTCCACGGTGTAGGGAGCCACCGCCGTGCCGCTGCCGGAAGTAAAGGAAGAAGATAAAAGATTTAAGTAGAAAGCGGGGCGAACACCGATGCTATCGCAGTAAGCACCAGCGCTGTTAACATCGCCGCCGGAGTAGACATAGCGGACATCGTGACCATGATCGGTGGTCGCGTCCGGGGAGCGCAGCCAATAATCCCATTTATTTCCACTTTTTAAATCTGAATTAACGTATTCACTGTTTGATACACATTGCTGTGTAGGTTCACCCACATAATAACTATCGCCCAAAATACTGCTGTTATTATAAACTGCATTTACCTGTTTAACGTCCAATAAAAAAACAGAATCCGTTACCTGTTCCGAAAGAGCCGTATCGTAATTCTGCAATACATTATTTATATGAGAATCATATCTATGATAATTACTGTCTTTATGTTTTGAATCATATTCATATCCGTCAAGAAGTGATTTCTGTGTTACCGGCTTTATCGCTTTTTTCTCACCAATTGTAAAATTTGTCAAAAAGCCTGCTTCATCCGCATACTCGTCGCCCCATACCTTATCCTCAGTCGGAGCATTGACGCACGTCCAATTCACATTTCCTGCGGACGCGTCCGAATTTAACCAGCAGCGCATA
>JAQXTR010000038.1 GCA_029219585.1 Clostridiales bacterium | reverse complement strand
TCAAATAACCGTCCCAATCATCTCTGCCGTTGCCGTAATAGGAAAGATGCTTCGTTGTTTTTGCTCCGTCGTAAATTCTATATTTTGCCCCGCCGTTATCGCAATCATGCGCAGCTTGCCTTGATGTTTTGTTTTGTTCTATACGGAACACTTCTTCAATGTCACTTTCGTCAAACATTTTCTTTCCACTTTCGGATATGTATTTATCTGCTGTTTTCTTTCGGCAATAGCCGCCATAATGGCAACGGTCAATAAATTCTTGCTTGTCCATTCGTCAATCCTTCGTCAACAGCTCCGGGTTGTCGTGGATGCTTCCGATAACCACTAATCCGTATAATTTCACTTCGTCCTCGCACAATAAGTTTTGCTCGTGTTTGTGCTTGTACTTTCGTGGAATTTCTCTCTCAAAACAGAAGCTACTGTCATAAAAGGTGACAACCCAACGCCTCCAATCTTCTTTATTCTCACTTGCACGGCTTTCAAGTATATCTCCCTCGAATATCACCATGCCGTTCTTATCGATCAAGCCTGTGTATTGTCCGACTGTTTCGGGAATAACATAGTGCTGTGAACCTTCTGCGTCAATATCTATGATAAAATACTCAACTCCACTTTTATCAATTTTTTCTGCTATACAGTAATTACCATATTCCCACCGGCCATTTTTCCTCTTTCCTCTGAATAATATTTCTCTCATGTTATACCTCCTATTCCATATACACAGCGCCGCACTTTTCGCATTTGCCGTGAAAATGACCATTTATTTTTGCTCTTGTACCTACCACCGAATTTGCGCCGCCGCACATTATACAATGAGTACGTTCTGTTTTCAGCAGCTCCTCATCATTACTCGCTACCTGTAATACCGCCATTACAGCTATAGTCAGCACCGATCCAATCACCGCACCGACTGTCCCTGATATTAATATTGTCATTCTTCATCACACTCACTTTCGTTATAGTGGTCGATATAGCGGTCAATATTGGTTTTTATAAACTCGTCTATACAGTCAAATTCAATTTCATTCTTAGCCTGTAATTTGTCGTACAGGTTCATATTCCAGTACCCCGATAGGTTTTCGTTGTCTGCAAGAACAACTACGGCTATGCCCTTTACATTGTACTGCTCAAGGGTATTTAACATTTCTGCGACAAACTGTGTGTATGGCTGTTTTGATGTGCTTGCTATGATGTTCATTATTCTGCCTCCAATCTCTCAAACTCAATAACCCACACCCACGGATTAGCATCCCAGCCGTATAATTCACGGTTTTTCTTTGGGATTGTGCTGTCCCAAATATGCGGGAATTGCCACAATGCAGAAAATTTTTCGCTGCCGCCTTCAATCAAAGGTTCATCAGAGATGCCTTCTTTGAGTGCTTCTTTTTCCGTAATATCCTGCAGCCGCTCTGCTCTTACGCCTGTCACTCGCAGGAATATACACGCTGCTTCTTTCGGCATATGGATTGAGGGGTGCCACATCCAATTGCAGTATGGATATATGTTTAAGTCGTAATCGGCTTTGTATAGATATTTTTCGGGACTTGCAATATTACAATTTGTCCATGTCTCACGCACATACAGAATATCGCCGGTGTGACAGGGCGGTGTCCAACATCTGTTTTCTTCCTCAGTGGTAAGCTGTTCTGCTCTTTTAAACTCCTTGCCCCAATATTTGTGTACATCTTTTGCTGGATAACCCCATTTCCCTGCTCTACATCCTGCAAACCTATAAGCAATCTTATTTTTCGGCTGCGGCTTTATAACCCTCCGTGTCGCCGTCTTACACCCGTCCAATATTGCCCGAACCATTTCAGTGTTGAACAGTATTGGCTTTGCGGTCTGTAATAATTCAGCTCTGGTCATTGTGTCCCTCCTTCAACTTCAAACATAATATGCGTACCGCTGCTTATATTCCGCAGGCGCTACCGCATATTCTTTCTGTCTGCTGCCTGTCTGCTTTTTCAGTCCTGCTCTGCCTTCACATATAAAATTACTTGCCTTAAGGCTTGCGCCGTTTTCAGACTCCAATATGTAGGTTATTATTTTTGAATATCCCATATCTTTACCGATGCGGACGCAGGCTCCGTACAGTTTACTGCAAGCATTCCTTGTTCCGTCTGTACAGTTGCGGTAAATTTCAAGCGTCAAGCCGTTATCGAGTTTTCGCGCTGTAGGTCTGCCACAGACAGCTACACCGCATAAGCGGTTATCATTATAACAGGCTATTGCAAATTTACCGCCTATGGTAGGTAAACTATGCCGATGATACTGTTTTATAAATTCATTGGCAGTTTTTAAGTGTATAGGCTTTATTGTCAGCATTTATCCTCCTTAACTCGCTCTTGGCGAACTCATTCCATTTTTTATATGCTTCGTGTTTTTCTTTGCCTGCTCCGTCAGAGGCGTATATACGGCATTTCGGGCAGCATACCCGATACAGCTTTGTCCGGGGGTGCTGCTGCATTATCGGTATCATGCCGCACTTAGGGCAATAAAATATTTTATCCTGTAGCTGAATGTATGCCTTTGGGTGCATTGTCGATCCGTATTTTATTGGCTGCTCAAAGTCTATTTCCTTTTCCGGCTCAAGCTTTGGCAGCCGCTTCACCGTTTCCATTAAGGCTATTTCAAATTCGCTCCATGTATCATCATATTCCATTGTATACCTCCGCGAATTTCTTTTGTATTTCGTCGGTGTTTTCCGTGGGGTCTAAAGGGGGGTACAAATCGGGGTATAAATTGCTGCCGCTTCGGGGGTATTTATCGTTGTCATAATTGCCCTCGATTACTTTAAGGATGTTACCCTCTTTCGAGAACAGCCAATCAAACGACGCTTTCCAGCCACCGTTTCTGCCGGCTAGAAAATCCGACGCCTCAGCCTTTTTAAAGGCTTCCTCTATCTGTTCCCGGCTATACTCCTTAAGCCGCGCCGTTACGCCGTCTGCGCGGTGCTGAGTCAGCTTTGTCACCTGCGGTAATGACTTGCATACACTGTTATAAAGCCGCATGATTTCATCCGGAGTACAGCTTTTTTGGGGCATACGCTCCTCTGTATATATCTCTGTCTCTAACTCTTTCTCTTTCTCATTACTCTTATTAATGGGGTACAAATCAGGGTACAAATCGGGGTTGGTTTCGGGTACAATTCGGGGTTCGGTTTCTGTCAAAACAGGGGTACAGTCTGAATTATCGTCATATAATTTAGTGACATTATATGTCCCTGCCTGCCCGCTTTTGCCCTCCGAATATGTAATCAATCCCTTTTCAATAAGAGACTTCCGGAGCTTGCGCAGCTGTGATTTATCGGACAAGTCGGCACGGCAAATAAGAGCCTTCGCCGGTATGCCAAGCGACGGCTTGCGCTGGAAATCGTTCCATATACTCAATATCGAAAGATACAAGTCCGCCTCGGCGTGCGTCAGCTCGTGCAGCTCACGCCATCGCCAGAAAGCATTCAGCTGTGATATATATTTCATTGTTCGCCTCCTGCTCAGAACGGTAAATCGTCTTCATTGCCTGATTCCAAATCCACAAAACCGTCTGAAATGCACTCTTGCGGTTCGTCATAATTCGGCATCGGCTGATATGTATCATCCCGCTTCTCACCGGTAAAGTATACCTCAGATACGACTACTTCCGTTCTGTATTGTTTTTTGCCTTGATATTCCCATGACTGCGTTTGCAGCTCTCCGATTACGGCTATCATGCGCCCTTTAGAGAACCATTTTTCTATAAAATCCGCCGTTTTGCCCCATGCAACACAGTCTACAAAATCCGTCTGTTGTTGTCCCTCTTTGGCGAATCTCCTGTCTATCGCAAGGGTGAAGCGGCAGCAGTTACTGCCGCTTGGGAATGTCTTTCGCTCCGGGGCATGCGTTAAGCGCCCCATTAATATAACCTTATTCATCTATGCTCACCTGCGCCGATTTCTTCTCAATGGCGCTTGCTGCTTCCGTAACCTCGCCGGTCTCATCATCAACAATAAGCGCCGGAGTGAGATCAAGCTCCATTTCGTTGTCCGCGCCCGATAAATCCGCTTCAATCTTCATGCTGTCATAGCTTGCAGCCTGCGCGACCTCGGTTGAGAGCGGCGCATATTTTAACAGACGCTTCAGCACCGTCTTTTTTGCCATTGCTTCAAAGTCAGTCTGCCACGGTCCGCTATTATAGCTCTTGCTGTATTTGCGCGCAAAGGTCTTTACATCATCTATGCTCATTACTTCAAAGGCGAAGCCGCCGTTTTTAAGGTTATATACGGCATAGACATACTCTATGTTGCCGCGATTGGTTTTAGCCGGCTTGTGCTTTAATACAGGCTCTAAGCCGTATTCATAATCAAATGTGTCATTCTCATATACAACCTGCGCCGTGATGTTCTTAAACTGATCACTGCGGTATGCAAGCTCTATCAAGCCCTTATAACCAAGCTGAAACTGACACTGTTTCCCATATGGTATCAAATAAGCCTGTCCGAGCGGAGTGTTCGGCTCCAGACCGAGCTGTGCCGCATATAAGCACGCTCCGATAAAGCTCTGCGGTGTGCAGTTACCGAGCTTTGAATTTGTTGTAAGCGCCGTCATTGCCATTCTCGTAAAGCGCTCCGGGGTAATCATCTTCGGCAATGCGTTCGCGAATGCCTTTTTACAACCTCTCAAATATTCTTGCAAGATCTTTGTGTTATTGTTCTGTACGGCGTTATTCTGCGCCGCTGTCTGAATTTTTCCTGCCATAATGTTTTCCTCCGTTTTCTTTTTGGCTGTTATGCGGTCTTCATTCTGAAAACCCTTGTTTTGGTCGTTTTTATGTAATCACTTAAATCCTCGCCCTCCGGCACAAAATCTGCGATTATCTTCTTTGTGTCATAGGTCGTGCGCTCCTGCTCTTTATAGGTAACACTGCCGTGTTCACTCGTCCCGTATGTGCTGCTGCCCATATAAAGCTTCAGCTTCTGTTCCAGTGCTTTCTGTTCCTTTTCATATTGTCCTTTTAACCGCTTTACATCTGTAAGCCGCTTTATCTCTGCGTTAAAGCCGCTCAGATCAACGCTGCTGCCGTCATCGGTTGGGTAAAGATGATTTATCGTCTTGTCTGTGGCGTCTGTTCCCGCCGGTGAGGGCGGTATGCGTTTTGCAATATGATTGTCCCAGAAGTTTTTTTCAGCGGCACACAGCGCCTTTATTTCCTCTTCGTCACGTTCTATTGTAAACACTTTAAAATCCGTACCGAATACCAGTACAGCCAGATACCAACGCTCAAAGCCCGTTACCATGAGATAGTGCATACACTGTACATAGTATTCTTCCGGGAAGTCACCGTTTTTGTACCGTTTCAGGTTCAATACGCTTGTAGTCTTGCATTCAAGCCCTGCTTTTTCACCTACAACGGCACGGTCTATATTGGCGCGCGCAAACGGATATGAGGGATTGTATAATACAGCATTCTCCCGGCGCACCTTCTTTCCGGTTTCCTCCGAAAAACGTCTTGCAACATATTCCTCAAGGTCGCGTCCCTGCTTCATCGCTTCATTGTCCGGCGTCTCCGGTGCTATATCAAGCTTGTCCGCGTACACGTCAAATGCGCTGCGGTAGCGATTCATTCCCAATATCGCCCCGGCATCACTGCCGCCTATGCCTTTCTTTCGCTCTCTGAGCCAGTCCTCACGGCTCATATTGAGCGTACTTGTTCTTTCAATTTTGCCGTCCATTATATTCCTCCATTCTATACATACGGTTTTATCCGCTTCATGTACCTGTTGTACTCCTCTTCCTTTACTCCTTTACCGCCGTAGCGTCCCTGCATATCAATCTTAAAACCGTGCCGCTCCAAATCTGCCCGATAACCATCAAGCAAATTGTTCTCTACTGCGTATTTAACGGTATTACATATCATTGACGTTATGCGCTCCATACGGATACTGCGGCGCGTTATGGTGTCGCTGAACAATGTATAAAACACTGCGTGAAGATGTATCGGTAATGTGTAGGGAACAGTTTTAAGCACTGCATCACGGCGCTGATATTCTTCTATCGGCAGCTCCTTTGATATATTAGGCTGCTTCCAGTAGTCCGTATACCTCAGATGCGCGTCAAGCCGCAGCTCCTCGTCAAGCTGCTTTATACTGCGCTCATTCCTTCCAACCCAGCCGACACGGATAGTTATTTCCGACGCAAGCCGGAACAACCGCTGACCGCCGTAGCCGTACAGCTTATTCATTACCCACAGCGTAACTATTGTATTGGCAACTATAGCTTCACATGTGCTTTCGCGCTCTACTTCCTTGTATGCCCGCCGTATATCTTTCGGGCTGAAATTGTGGCGCATTCCGCGCTCGGCATAGTAATCGTTAAATTCCTTAGCGAGGTTCTTGTCGGCTTCTGCCGCCTCTTTTCTGCGCTGCTCATTTCGCCTGCGCTTTGCTCTTGCTCTTAATTTGTCCATTATATTTCCTTTCTGTTGTCTGCCGTCAAGCCCACCGAAAATTTATTTCAGCAGGCTTGACTTTTGAAAACAGGAGTGCTATAATATAGCTTGTGAGGGATACCTCACAAGTCATATTTAACAAAAACCTGTGCCGCCTCGTCAGAGAAAAGTCCGACTGCTTTCCTGAGGGGCGGTACTTCTTTTTGGCACTCCTCCGCAAACTCATTGCATATCTTAAGGTACTCACTGCGAAAACGCTGCGCGTCTCTTTCCTCACGGCGACGGGACAGCACTTGTCTGCGTCTCATTCTGCGCTCAAGCCTGCGCAGCTTGTATGTGCTGTATGCTTCTATAGCAATGATGACTGCATATCCGCTTATAACAACGGCTGTTATTACTGCAAGATTGTTCATTTTCATACTCTCCTTCCTATTCATCCGCTACTATGTAGCTGTCGCGCACCGCTTCAAGGATCGCGTCCTCTGCCTGTGCTTCGCAGCTCATACAGTAGCACTTGTTTCCTACCTCATAATGCTCCTCATACTGCTCTATTGCATCGCCGCAGCAGGAACAATATTTGTTGTCATCGTCCGTGTCATACGGTGAGTATAACACAGGCCAATGTGCAAATCTGTCTGTATTTATCATGATTGTGTTCTCCTTTCTATGCGTATTTGTAGCATTCGGTATGTTTACGGTCCCGCCAGTTCGGGAATTTCTTCATATCCACATACCAGTGCTTCCCCAGTTTGTAGGCGGGGAAGTGTTCCTTCTTATCGTATATCCACGCCATGACCGTCTTCTTCGGTATGTCAAACTTCTCACAAAAATGGTCTACGTTTAACATTCCGTTCCATGCCTCGTACTTCGACAGGGCAATTACCCTGTCAAGCTTTGCATTAAGGGCTTTTAACTCTTCTTCCATGATTTACTCCTCCTTTCCGTATAATTCTTCAATGCCGCATCCAAGTGCTGCGGCAAGCTCCTTGCCTAATATCATTGACGGGATCTTGCTCCCACGCTCAAACTGCGCTATGAGCCCCTGCGATACGCTGAGCTTTTCCGCAAGCTCCGCTTGTGTTATATTCAGATTTTTGCGATAATTCCGTATTGTTTCGCCTATCAATTTGCATGCACCTCCGTTTCACGTTTTTTATTGCTTTTTTGGTAATTTTGTGGTATACTGTAGTTATAAAATTACTATAGTTATATTATACTCTAAGTTTAGGGAAAAGTCAACAATAAATTCTCTAAATTTAAAGAATTAGCAAAGTGCATAAAAAGGGGGCGTAGATTTTGTACAATTCAACTACAGTTGCTGAAAACATAAAAAAAGCAGCGAAAGATAAAAATATTTTGCTGCAAGACTTATTTACCAATTGCGGATTAGGGAAAAATACCATTGCCAATTTAAAAAACGGTTCAATGCCTAAAGCGGATAATCTTGCAAAAATAGCTGACTACCTTGACTGTTCCGTTGATTATCTGCTCGGTCGTGAGCATAGCAATTCAATCAATATCAAGGAAGCTCGTGACAACATTGGTGTTGTCGGGCAGGCAAATGCTCCGGTTACGATACATAACAGTTCCGGCCGGGAGATGTCGGCACAGGAGAAAGATTTGCTGCGTATTTATAATAATGTTGACGGTAAAACACAGATGAAAATAATGAATTTTATATACGATATGGAAGAGGGCAATTGAAGATGAGTACAATCGTAGTAGGTGTTAGTTTTCTTGGACTTGTCATTATCAATATATTAATCGGTATTGTCTGTGGGCTTACCGGAAGAAATATAGATAAAAGTTATAGTGATAGTATTGTTGAGATCGTAAATGAAGAAACAAAAAACATTTTCTTTTATGGTATTATATTCACCGTATGCTATGCTTTAAAAAATAATGGTTATCTTCCAAGGCTGAGCGTTGTAGTGATGTGCTTGATTATACTTACAGATATAATAACTATAGTAACAAAAGTGGTAGGTATAATAGTTTTAATCGACGATTTATTAAAAGAAGCAAGGCAAAATAATGAGATTACGAGTATGGTTATGGTCTACATACATAACTTTATGCTTACTGCTGTCACGGCTTTGGAATTGGTTATAATGGTGTATTTTGCGTACATCAGTTGGAACTGACATTACTTAAGGAGGAAAGCAAATGAGTAACATTATAGGAGGAATTGCAATCCTTGTTATTGTTGTTGGAATACTTGTTATTATTGCGTTAGCTAAAAACATAAATCCCTTCAAAATACGAAAGTATGCAAAAGATGAAGTAAATAGACCTATGACATTTTTCAAGTTTTATGTATATGTAAGAGCACCTTTGATGTTCTTGCTGACACTTATGAGCCTTGACGAGCAATCCGATCTTGTTTATACGACAATCGACTTTGCAAGAGCATCGGTTCTTTGTGTTGCTTGTATAGGACTGCATAATAAGCAATACTGGGGATATATACTTAACAAATGTTTTTTAATAGCTGAAATAGTACTTGTTATTGCTTATGTGATACTTGAAGCGTCGTTAGGCATGGGTGCTTATGGAAATCCACGTATACTTATTTTTAGCATTATATCACTGGTATATTTTGAGAAAAGAAAACTGCTATTTGAGAAAACACCTTGTCCGGAGAATAATAATCAATCAGGCAGCAAGGCACCATACACAGAAGAAACTTCTTCATCCACAGCTATCACTTCGGCAAATGAACTACCGCTCACGAAAGAAATACATTTTGCTCACACTTGCAGCAACTGCCGAAAACATTTTAAAGTGAAATACAAAATGCCAGAAAATAAAACTGATATACCAAAACTATCAGTGACTTGCCCACAGTGCAAGACAAAAGAGATCGTTACTGTTGATACTTACGATGTTGTTCAATCAAAACAATTATAAAAATGCTATCTTGAAAGGAGCTGACAATATGAAAAAATTGCTTATTTTACTTACTATATCTTTTGCTTTATCAGGCTGCACCGCAAAAGTATCTCAGACGGAGTGTGACGCATTAGCCACAGAAAAAGCGGTACTTGCCGAGCGAGTGGAAACACTTACGAGCGAAAATGGGGAGCTTTCTTCTCAGGTAGAGGAACTTACAACCGAAAATAGCAATTTAAAAGAGGAAAATCAGAAGCTTGCAGCCGAGAACGCAAAACTAAAATCAACTCCTGTTCCGACTGCCATATCTGAATCAAAGGACTTGAACGTTGATAAATCAGTTTCAAAGTCTTCTTCAACCTCCTCATTCAGCTCTTCATCTTCCGCTTCCTCCGGTTCGTCCGACTCCGGCTCAACTCAATATGCATACATAGGCAACAAAAATTCGTATAAATTCCACCGCCCGTCTTGCTCTACCTTACCTAGCGAGGCTAACCGCATTTATTATGCTACACGCGAAGAGGCTGTAAACGCCGGTATGGTGCCATGTAAACGCTGTAATCCGTGAGAGGTGTCTGTATATGGCTAAATACAAAAAGCGCGCCGACGGTCGATACTGCACCTCTATAATGCTAAATATAGACGGTGAAAAGAAAAAGAAATATGTCTACGGCAAAACTATTAAAGATGTTGATGATAAGATTGCGGAGCTTCGGGCGCAGAATAACAAAGGCGAACTGACAAATGGCAAATCAATCACCGTAGAAGAATGGGCGAAAACATGGCTTGAAGTTTATAAAAGACCGTCTGTATCATACAACACCTTTAAGGGATATAGAATAGCAGCAGAGGATCACGTTATTCCCAATCTGGGAAAATATCAGTTGTCAGCTCTACGCCCCAACCAATTACAGGGACTGCTTAATAAACTCTGTGATAATAATAAAGTACCTATAGCGCGTAAGGTTAAAATTGTGCTTGATGGTATGATTAAAACTGCAATTCGCGAAAAGTATATTAAAGATAATATTGCGGACGGACTGAAACTGGCACCTCATAAGCCGAAAGAAAAAAGAGCCTTGACGGATGATGAGATAAAAGCTATTTTTGCTGCTGATTTATCCGACAAAGAACGCGCGTTTG